>JAZOWH010000001.1:0-2856 GCA_045659165.1 Candidatus Fimenecus sp.
GTGCAGGTGCTGCAATGGTTATTGCCGGTCTTGTGGCAAAGGGTACAACTGAAATCGAGGAAATTCATCATATTCAGCGTGGATATGACAATATAATTGAAAAATTACGTAGCTTAGGTGCGGATATTGAATTAAAAAACAGTCCTGATGACGAAAAAACCGTATTAAGTGTAGGCTAAGTGTGATAAGGGACGGTTTAATTACCGTCCTTTTTTGATACAAACTATTAGGAGAAATAAAATGGCGAAATTTTGTCCCCTGTTTTCTTCATCAACAGGGAATTCTATATATATCGGTGGCGGTGATGATTCACTTCTCATTGATGCGGGTATGACTGCCAAACAGCTTGAACAGTCACTCTGGAATATCGGTGTGGATGCCGACAGCATCAGTAATATATTCATCACTCACGAACATAATGACCATATAAAGGGCTTGAAAGTTTTTTCAAAAAAACATAAAGTAAGAGCCGTTATGACACAAGGTACATATGAGGCTCTTTCAGAAAATGGTTCACTTGAAAATATGGAAGATTGTTGCATCATTACACCTGATGGTGTGGATTTAGGATGTATGCATATAAAGTCATTTGCAATCTCTCATGACTCAAAAGAGCCTTGTGGATATACAGTTGAAATGGCAAACGGAAGAAAAATTGCAGTTGCAACTGACCTTGGTATTATGACAGATACTGTTTTTGATGCCATAAAGGGTGCTGACCTTGTGATGCTTGAATCAAATCACGATGTGAATATGCTTCAATGTGGTGGATATCCTTATGTGCTTAAAAGAAGAATTTTGGGTGTAAAAGGTCATCTTTCAAATGATGATTGTGCTAAAACTGTGGCAAGACTTATTAAAACAGGTACAACACGATTCTTCTTAGGGCATTTAAGTCGTGAAAATAATCTTCCTCAACTTGCATACCAGACAAGTGTATGTGCTCTTGCTATGGAAGGTGCAAACGAGGGTGACGACTATCTTATCAGGGTTGCAAAGCCTGTATGGGATGAAAAGGCGATGATATTATGATGAATGTTCATCTTATAGTTTTAGGAAAATTAAAAGAAAAATATATGAAAGATTTTTCAATGGAATATGAAAAACGACTTTCTGCATACTGTAAATTGACGGTGACTGAGCTTGAACCTGTCAAGCTTTCTGACAATCCGTCACAGAGCGAAATTGACAATGCTCTTTCAAAAGAAACACAGATGATAATGGCAAAAATTCCTAAAAATTCTTATGTTTTTTCAATGTGTATTGAGGGAAAGCATATGTCAAGTGAAGAATTGTCACAGAAAATGGATGATATTGCTCTTTCGGGCAAAAGCAGTGTGGTTTTTATAATCGGCAGTTCATTCGGTCTTTCTGACGAAATCAAAAGAATGTCCGATTTTAAGTTTTCGATGTCAAAAATGACTTTTCCACATAAGCTTGCGAGAATTATGCTGGAAGAACAAGTATACAGAGCTTTTTCCATAAGTAATAATGGTAAATACCATAAATAATTTATAAAAATACAAAAGTTTGTTTTCAATTTGTTAAAATTTGTAGGTTATTATTTTATAAATCGATTATTTTGAGGAGGTTGCGGTTATGCAAAAAGAAAAAATCCTTGTTGTAGATGACGAAAAAAATATTTGCGATTTGTTGAGAATGTACCTTGAAAAAGAGGGTTATTCTGTTGTAATGGCTCATAACGGACTTGATGCTGTTCAGATGTTTTCATCAGAAAATCCTGACCTTGTTCTTCTTGATGTTATGCTTCCTCAACTTGACGGATGGCAGGTTTGTCGTGAAATCAGAAAGACAAGTGAAAAGCCAATTATTATGCTTACTGCTAAGGACGAGGTTTTTGATAAGGTTTTAGGTCTTGAGCTTGGCGCGGATGACTATGTTACAAAGCCTTTTGACACAAAGGAAATTATAGCAAGAATCAAGGCTGTTCTTCGTCGTACATCAGCAGTTAAGGAAGTTGAAGTAAAAGAAGTTAAATATGACAAGCTTTCAGTTAATCTTACAAATTATGAGTTGAAGGTTGATGGTGTTGTTATTGACACACCACCAAAAGAGCTTGAACTTATTTATTATCTTGCAAGTAATCCTGACAGAGTATTCACTCGTGACCAGCTTCTTGACGATGTATGGGGCTTTGATTACTTTGGCGATAGTCGTACAGTTGACGTGCATGTTAAACGACTCCGTGATAAGCTTAAGGGTGTTTCCGATGAATGGGAATTAAGAACAATCTGGAGCGTCGGATATAAATTTGAAACACATGGTAAAAAATAATTTTATAAGAAAACGAATTCAAAGAATCCGAAGATTTTTTACCCATTTACCTCTGTTTGCCAAATACCTTACAATTATGACTGCGCTGATGCTTGTAAGCTATATCGTTCTTGCATCATCACAGACGGTGTTTCTTTCTAACCGTTGGGCAAAGGAAACTCAGGAGCTTTTACAGGTCAATGTAAAACAGAGTGCTGAATATACAGAAAATCTTCTTGCAAAATGTCATACCAAGGAAGATGCTGAAAATGCACTTGTGATTATGTGTAATAATATTGGTGTTACTGCAACTGCTATTGATACCGATATTTTCTTCGTGAATCACATGGGCAAGGTGATTATCTGTCGTGAAGATTTCTTATATACTTATTC
The DNA here is from genome assembly GCA_045659165.1 of Candidatus Fimenecus sp. Lineage (GTDB taxonomy): Bacteria > Bacillota > Clostridia > Oscillospirales > Acutalibacteraceae > Fimenecus. The sequence continues at coordinate 2,668 of JAZOWH010000001.1, forward strand.
ACCGAATAGTGACGGATGCCTTGTTCATAGTGGATATGAAATCCCACAAGAAATTGTTGAAAAGGTTTCAGAGGGTGAATATTTCAGCAGAAAAGAAATTGATGGATTGTTTACGGAGGCTACATTCTTTGCAGGATATCCCGTTTATGTGAATGATACATTTGTGGGTGCGTTTTTCGCAAGTACTCC
>JAZOWH010000002.1:0-4481 GCA_045659165.1 Candidatus Fimenecus sp.
CCTTAATTTTTTATTTATTGAGTTTTTTGTCAACAACAATGTGCATAACAAATTCAAGCACATAAACAGCAACTACAATAATTGTACCATATGCAATACTTGCCTTAAAAATTACTGATAAAATAATACAAGTAATCAGAACAATCATATTGAGTGTACTGAAAATTATATTTCTTTTAAGTGCCTTTTCACCAACTGAAAAAAGTGAAGAAATAATCACAGCCAATGAGAAAAGTATGATACAAACCATTGTGATTATAGGGAACAAGAACACTGGATTATCAAGTGGAATATTGCCTTGGATTATTGATAATACAACACCTATAAGAGTTATGTCTGAGCCATTTGCTGTTGATTTGAACATTGGCAGACACATCCAGAGGAGTGGGGAGAACATAAGAACAAAACGAATGATTTGTGGTGCTCCGCCAAAAGCAGAAACTTTGATGTTATTAAGCACTCTGTCAACTGCTTCTTGTTCTTTCATAGCCTGAATATGGTCGGTTTCAAGTCGTTTGTCAAGGTCATAGTACACAAGGTTTGTGTTGCATTTAGGACAATTCTGTTTCATATAAAAAGGTGAGAGTTTTTCGTTGCATTTAGGGCATTTATTACTCATTTTTGCCACCTCCTGAAACTTGTGCTGAAAGTTCCGTTCTGCGTTCAGCCATTTCTTCACGAACTTGCTTTAGTTTTTCACCTGTAAGGTCGTACCAGATATATGGAATAAGTGGAAGAAGACCTAAAATAGCAGGTGCTAATGTGAACATTCCCCAGATAAGTGTATCTGTGTAATCGTAAGCCTTAACAGTTACAGTTTCTGCACCCATTGTTACGAATGAAAGACCGATTACAGGGAGAAGAAGATTGCCGAGTGTACCTGAAATTGAACCTGTGAGTTTTCCCACGAATGTAAGTACAGAGAATGAAACGCCTTCGTTTCTATCGCCTGTTTTCCATTCCATATAGTCAATTGTATCGCCAATCATTTCGGTTGGAATAACCATATTGATTGTGTTGAAGAAACTGAAAAGAAGATTTTGCACCATAAGAAGTGGCACAACAACCCAAAGATTTGTAAAGCACTTTACACCAACAAGGAATACAACAATTCCACAAACGAGTCTTACAAATCCGTTAAGGAAGATAATCTGTCTGTTGTCAAATTTCTCCTTGATTTTTGGAATAAGAAGATATGTAATAAAACCTAAAATTGTACCAGGTAAATAGATGATGATAGTCAATGAATTCATCTGTACAACTTCTGAATAGTAATATGTCTGGAAGAAATTGCCGATACCAGCAACTGCACCAAGAACATTACCGATAACGATTAAAAGCAAAGGCTTGTTCTTAACAAGTGCTTTGAATCCGTCAAGAACACTTGGCTCTTTAACCGACTGGACAACTCTTTCCTTTGTGCAGATACCTGAAAGTGAGAAAAGTCCCATACCAAAGGTGCCTGCGATTATTGCCATAAGCAAGAAAACTTGTGACAATGAAAGAGGAATAGTGCCATTGTTGCTAAGGTCCATAAGCACAACGAGAATTGTTGTTGAAAGACCACCGATAAGACCTGAAATGAAACGAGCAGATGAAATAACTCTTGTTCTGTCAGATGGAGATGGGCTGATTGCAGCGCTCATACCCCAGAATGGCACGTCACCCAATGTGTAGAAAAGTTCCCATATAAAATATGTTACGAACATATAAATGATTTTAGCAACATTTTCTGTGTTGTCACCTAAAAGCTGTGGTCCTGCAAAAAGCATAATTGTAGCAAGACCCAACGGAATCGGAACTATTAAAAGATATGGTCTGAGTTTTCCGTATCGTGTTCTTGTCTTGTCGATAATTGTACCCATAAGTGGGTCATTGAATGTGTCCCAAAGGCCTAAAAACAGCATCATTGCTGCAACTGCTTCAGGAGGTACACCGAAAACCTTTGTGAAGAAAAGTGAAAGATAACTACCTGCGATAATGTTATAACCGAAGCATTGTCCGGCGTTTGCAATACCATAGGCAAGTGTTTCTTTGACACCTACATAACGGATATCACCTTTATTCTCTGCCATGACTTATTTTCTCCTTCCCTTATTTCTGTGCTTGATAGCACCGCCTTTATCATTGAGAAGATATGAGTTTTTGCAGTTAAGATATGTGAGTTTCTCTTTTAAGTTTTCCTTATAGTCAAATACTCTACCTTCAATTTTATCATAAAGGTCACAAGAAAGTGTGCAGTTTTCTGCTTCTGTATCAGCCACGACTGAAAGCACAAGAATATCACGGTCAACAGGGAATGTGAGAATGCCCTTGTCTGCAATATCAACCTCAATATGCCAGAAAAATAACTGCTTGCATTGTGCATCACCATCTGCTGTGTGAGAGTGAGTGAATTCATAACCTAACTTGCCCGGTTTTGTAAATGCAACTTCCTTGAAATCATATAAATCCCAACTTGCATAGTATTCAGTAATATCGTTGATTCTGTATGCATAGTCGTTGATTTTAATATGCTTGTCACCGTTAAGTGATGCCATAAGAATATGTGCTTTCTTTGTGCCTGTTGGAAGAAGAAGGCTCTGACCACCACAAAGCATAGCCTTGTTGTCTTTTGGTAATGTGAACTTAATACCATTTGAGATAACGGTTTCAGGCTTGATTTCAGCAGGAATTGTCTTGTTGATTACAGGAAGTTCACCTGATGGCTTTGCGTTTGTTGAGAATGCTACAATGTTGCTGAGAATTGGCACATTGTATTTTGTTGTGTCAGTAGCATCTGCCTTTTTCACTTTAAGAGCAAATGACTTGATTTCATATGGCTTTAAGTCGAATACGAGTTTGCCATCTGTAAGTGGGTAATCAGTAATATGTTCTTCAGATGCGAAAATCTCTCTCGCTGATTCAATTCCACCTTCAAGTGAGAATGTAACATTTGTCTGTGTGCATTTTTCACTTTCACCCATACGGATAATAATTTCGTCACTGTTTTCAGCCTTTTTCATTGCTCTGAGAATTGCATTTCCTGAAAGTGAGCCCAATGAATATTCAGTATATTTGCCTTCGTGCTTTGAAACAACGAAAGACGCCATTGGCATTACAAAGTTTCGAGCAACAGTCTGTGTATCGTGAGCAACACCGTTATTATGAGAGAAAATTGCATAAGAATATCTGTTAAGACCTAATTCCATCATTGACTGCATACTGTCAACCTTGTAATTCTTATATGGTGTGTGCATAAGAGTAAGACGAAGAGTGCTATCGTCAAATTTATCCCAACCGTATTTGCATTCGCTGATAACAGAAACACCGAAATCTCCGTTCTTATCAGTAATATCTGCCCATTTTTGTGCAGGAACTTCAAAGAGTTTATCGTTCATATTGCCACGCTTGATTGCGCCAAGACCAAGGTCATAAGTAGCAACAGGGCTTTCTGCAGTAAATGAGAAAACTTCCTTTGCAAGGTGACGCTTGCTACGCCATTCAGCCTCTGTATAAACTTCAACGATTTTACCACCATTGCTGAGTGCAACAACTGATGTGAATGTGCTATCACCGAAAGTTTTTACGATTTCAAGAGCAACTCTGCAAGGTCCGTTTTCAATAACTTTTATTGTTTTGATTTTAGTCTTATTCTGTGGCTCACGGTTAAGCTCTTCAAAGTTAAGCTCCCAAGCAGGCCAACTACTGCTTCCGTTATAATCGAAAATACCTGTGATAATTGGCTTTTTAAGGATTTCTTTCTTGATTTCTTTATCAAAAATTGAGCAGATGTCGCCATTACTGTTAAGACCTACTCTGTATTTTCCGTTTTCAAGCATCTGGATAGAAGCAAAAAGTTTTGACTTAACCTGACATTTTCTGCTTCTTAAATCGAATACTTTATATCCCATAGGTGGAACAGAAACATTCATAAGAATTGTTGCAACACCGTTCTTAACACCTGTAATCTGTGCTGCATATTCTTTTTCCTGAGCATCGAAAACCGTTACATTTTTACCAATGAGTTTTGCAGGAATATTAACTGTCACAACGCTTGTACGCTCATATTCCATAGGGTTGTTCACAACAACTGCAACACCTTTTACGAATGAGGCATCAAGATTTGTGGCAATACTCTTAACAGCACCTTCGTATTCGTTAGTGAACTGATTAAGTGACATCGCATAGTCATTCCAGCTTCTTCTGTATGCACGCTGAACAGATGTGCCAGGTAAATCGTCGTGGAATTGATGAGCGATTACTCGTTTCCATGCTTTTGTAAGAGTTTCCTGTGGATATTCATATCCGTTATTCACCATCGCAGTAACACAAGCACGTTCTGCCATATCTGCGATTTCTTCGTTTCGTCTGTTCCAACGCTTACCGATTGCACGAGAAGTATAACCACCAACAGCGTGGTTTGTCATAACCAGTTCGTTGTTCCATACAGGTAATTTCTGTTTTGTTTCTTCAGGTAAAGCATCAATATCGTGGAAAAT
>JAZOWH010000003.1:0-1785 GCA_045659165.1 Candidatus Fimenecus sp.
CCATTCTACGGAGTTTATCACGGTCAGTTTGCAATGCCTGTTAACCCTGACGAGTTATATTATCTCACAAGTGATGTCCTTGAAAACTGTATCGTAACAGACCTTGAAACCAATTCGCAAATTCCCGTTTATGATATGAGCAAAATCACAAGTGATGACGGCACTAAAATTCCTGACCCATACGAAATGTTTTTGTCAGGACCTAATCGTTCAATTCTTGTGATAGAAAACCCAAATGCCACAACAGATAAAGAACTCATTATATTCAGAGATTCTTACGGAAATGCAGTTGCACCGTTGTTTGTGGAGGGTTACAGCAAAATAACTCTCGTTGATTTAAGACGAGTATCATCACAGTATCTTGGCAGATTTGTGGAGTTTACAAATCAGGATGTACTTTTCTTACAAAGCACATTGGTACTCAATGATTCAAGTGAAATTAAATAAATTAAAAAAATCCTCTTGGTTTTTCCAAGAGGACTTTTTAATTCAGAATTCAGAATTCAGAATTCAGAATTCTGCACTTATATTTCTTTCCCATTCTTATCAAACAATGGTAATCTTTCAAGATAAATGATGTCATCACGGTCTGCTGCGCCACCCTCAGCAAGGATGAACATTCTGCCACAGACAATGCCACCTGCATCATTGACGAGCTTTTCAACTGCTTTAAGTGACTCACCAAGTGACACAACATCATCAACAATAAGGATTTTCTTGCCTTTCATAAGTTCGGCATCAGCCAAATCAAGATAGAGTTTCTGTTCACCTTCTGTTGTGATTGAGTTAACAGTTGATTCAAAAACGCCTGTCATATAAAGTTTTGGCTTTTTACGAGCAACAAAATATTTCTCGTTATTCTGAAGTCTTGCCATTTCGTGAGCAAGTGGGATACCCTTTGCCTCTGCTGTGATTATGTAATCATAGTCAGGGGCTTTTTCTAATAATTCTTTTGCACACGCAGTTGTAAGCTCAGGGTCACCGAAAATAACAAAACCTGCAATCATAAGTTCATCATTGAGTGGACACATTGGAAGATTTCTTTCGAGCCCTGCAATATTCATTGTGTAAAACATAGTAATTTCTCCTTAAAACACAAAACGGTGGACATCCCATCCACCGTTCCATTTTTGATTATTCAGCCAAAGCTCTGTTGAGCCAAACTTCTGCAACGTCCATTGCAGCATAAAGGCCTTTTTTCTCACTTGATTTAACAATTCTCTCACGAGGACTAACATCAGGGTCAGTATTAAGTAACTGAACAGAAACTTTTGAAGCAACCTCAACATCACCAACAGGCTTTGTTGCAAGAATCTGCATCATAATAACATATTTGTCATTAGCGTTGCCGTAATAAAGAGTGTTTCCGTTTCTTACTAATGGTTTGCCCTTAAAAGTGAGGAATTTTCCGTTTTCCTTTGCCAAAACAAACACCTCTTTTTGTAACCAACTCTCAAATTTTAGGCATATGCCTTGTTTAATAAATTTCCGCCATTCTGTCCCCAAAATCTCGTTAATACACAAAGTATTAACATCGAATTTGAAAACATAATGTCAAAAATTTCTTTTAACAATCCATATACCACAATTTGCTCATCGGTTACGGAATTTTTCTATTTTTTAGAGTTTTTAAGGTAGTCCTTAACAAGGTCCTGCAAAAGCTCATCTCTGTCAAGACGACGGATAAGACTTCTTGCATTTTTATGTGTTGTGATATAAGTTGGGTCTTCTGAAAGAATATAACCAACAATCTGGTTAACAGGGTTGTATCCCTTTTCAACGAGA
>JAZOWH010000004.1:0-8578 GCA_045659165.1 Candidatus Fimenecus sp.
TGTAAAATCGGAAGATGCAATAGAAATTCTTACAAAATACAAGGATGTTTATTCTAAGGACGACAGCAAAGAAGAATGGTTCAACAGAATCAAGGAACTTTGTTCTGACTGCGGATTTACTCCTAATGTTAAGGAATATAAACAGAATCCTGATGCCTTTAAAGGTCATGTAGGTGATGTTTCAACAGTTATCCGTGTTGCAATTACTTCTCGCACAAACACACCTGATTTGTACTATATCTTACAGATTCTCGGTATAGAAGAAGTTATGAGAAGAATTGACGATGCGATAAATTCATACAAAGCATAAAGAGGCGTAACTATGGAAGAAGTAACAAAGATTTCAAATTTTATTCACGACTTTATTGATGAAGATTTAGAGAACGGTGTCTATAATAAAGTTCAGACTCGTTTCCCTCCTGAACCAAACGGTTATCTTCATATCGGTCATGCAAAGGCAATCTGCATTAACTTTGCAACAAGCAAAAAGTATAAAGGCGAATGTAATCTTCGTCTTGACGATACTAACCCACAGAAAGAAGATACAGAATACGTTGATGCTATCAAGGAAGATATTGAATGGCTTGGTTTCAAATGGAACAACTGCCTTTTCGCATCAAGTTATTTTGATTTCATCTATGAATGTGCTGTAAAACTCATCGAAAAAGGTCTGGCTTATGTTGACGACCTTTCTGCTGATGAAATCAGAGAATATCGTGGTACTCTTACAGAGCCAGGTAAAAACAGCCCATACAGAGAAAGAAGCATTGAAGAAAACCTTGATTTATTCAAGAGAATGACTGATGGTGAATTCCCTAACGGTGCAAGAGTTCTTCGTGCTAAAATTGATATGGCTGCCGCTAATATCAATATGCGTGACCCTGTAATTTACAGAATTGCTCATGTGCCTCATCACCAGACAGGTGACAAGTGGTGCGTATATCCTATGTACGACTTTGCTCATCCTTTGTCAGATGCTAAGGAAGGTGTTACACACTCTCTTTGCTCACTTGAGTTTGAAAACCACAGACCTTTATATGATTGGTTCTTAAAGGCTCTTGATATCCCTACTCCACCAAGACAGATTGAGTTTGCTCGTCTTAACCTTAACTATTGCCTTACAAGTAAAAGAAAGTGTCTTGCTCTTGTTAACGAAGGTATTGTTGATGGTTGGAATGACCCACGAATGGCAACTCTCAGTGGTATGAGAAGAAGAGGTTACCCTGCAGCTGCAATCCGTAATTTCTGTGAAAAAATCGGTGTTTCAAAAGCATATTCAGTAGTTGACTACGGTCTTCTTGAATCTTGTGTTCGTGATGAACTCAACGCTAATGCAGCTAGAGCAATGGCTGTTCTCCGTCCATTGAAGGTTGTTATCGACAACTATCCTGAAGGACAGACCGAAACACTTGATGTTGAAATTCATCCAGAGCATCCTGAAATGGGCACAAGAAAGGTTACTTTCGGCAAAACTCTTTATGTTGAGCAGGAAGACTTTATGATTGAGCCTGTTAAAAAGTATTTCAGACTTTTCCCTGGTAATGAAGTTCGTCTTAAGAGTGCATATTTTGTTAAATGCGTAGGTTATGACACAGACGAAAACGGAAACGTTACTTGTGTTCACTGTACTTATGACCCTGATAGCCGTGGTGGTAATTCTCCTGATGGCAGAAAAGTCAAGGGTACTCTCCACTGGGTAAGTGAAGCAGATAGCTTCAAAGCAGAGGTTCGTCTTTACGACAGACTTTTCAACAAGGAAAATCCATCTGACGAAACTGCAGGCGCTTTCACAGAAAATCTTAACCCTGAATCACTCGTTATCCTTAACGATTGTTTAATCGAAGGTGGCCTTAAGGACGGTCTTAAAGTTGGAGATACATTCCAGTTTATGCGCCAGGGTTATTTCTGCGTAGATATTACTTCAACAGAAGATAAGGTTGTATTTAACAGAACAGTACAGCTTAACTCTTCTTGGGGAAAATAAGGTGATAATTATGAGTAAAACAAATACTATTAAGCAAAAGACAACAGGCTTTGACATTCTTTACCGTGTTGTAACAGTGGTGTTGGCAATTATTATGTTCCCTGCAGTTTATTTTGCAAATATTTTTACTTTCGAAATTGCTCATACAAGCATTTCAAATCTTCTTGGTGGTCTCAACTTAGAAGGTGAAGAAGGAATGACCGGTACTCTTCATACAACTTATGAATCTGTTTCACTTCACGAATTGCCTGAGCTTATCGATTTATTCTCATCATTCACAAATGAAGATTTCGATTTCAAAGCATCAGTTCTTCAGAATGCACTCTACCGTCCGGTAATTGTTGCAGTTGTATTTTTAGCACTTGCACTTATAATCGGTCTTGTGGTTCTTGGTTTTGCAATTTTCTCAAACAAAATTAAGGTTATCACAGCACTTTCAGCATCAGGTTTCCTTTGCACAGTTGCATCTTACATCTCTTTCACAGGATTCTTTGCTGAAAAAGTCCTCGCAGGTGATATTACCCTTTCACAGCTTTTCAATATGAACGGTATCATCACATCTGCTATTGCAAGTCTCTTTGGTGAAGTAATCCTGTTCACACTTGACGGAGCATTCTTTGCAGTAATGTTCTTGTTACTCGGCATCTGCCTCTGGTCAGTATCTGTAATGATTGTTAATTACAGTGACGAAAAAGAAAAGCAGATGAAAGCAGCTGCTAAAAAGAAATAAAAAACAATTTCGCATAGTAACAGGCTTCTATGCCTGCATATAAAAAAGGCTATTGGGTTTTCCAATAGCCTTTTATTTTGCCTTTATTTAGTTATTTTCAAGATTTTTCTGTGACTGCATTTTAAGATATGCATTGATAAATCCGTCGATATCTCCATCCATAACAGCATTTATATTACCGTTTTCAAAAGATGTTCTATGGTCTTTTGCAAGTGTGTATGGCATAAAGACATAAGAACGAATCTGGCTACCCCAAGCGATTTCCTTGTGGTCACCCTTGATATCTTCAATCTTTGCAAGATGCTCACGCTCTTTAATCTCGATAAGCTTTGATTTAAGCATTGTCATAGCAACTTCACGATTCTGGTGCTGGCTTCGTTCAACCTGACAAGAAACAACAATACCTGTTGGCTTGTGAGTAAGACGGACAGCGGAAGATGTCTTGTTAACCTTCTGCCCACCTGCACCACTTGCACGATAAACAGCCATTTCAATGTCATCAGGATTGATTTCAACATTTGTATCTTCGTCAATTTCTGGCATTACTTCAAGAGATGCGAATGATGTGTGACGTCTTCCTGATGAGTCAAAAGGAGATACACGGACAAGTCGATGAATACCTGCTTCACTCTTCATAAAGCCATAAGCATTTTCACCCTCGATAAGAATACAAGCAGATTTAAGTCCTGCTTCGTCACCATCAAGATAGTCAAGTGTTGAAACTTTATATCCGTGACGTTCACCCCAACGGTTATACATTCTGAAGAGCATCTGTGCCCAGTCCTGTGCCTCTGTACCACCTGCACCTGCATGGAATGTAAGAATAGCATTCTTTGAATCATATTCACCTGTGAGAAGTGTTGAAAGAGTCTGTGAATCAAGGTCCTTTTCAAACTTATCAACACCCTGTGTGCATTCTTCAACAAGACTTTCGTCTTCCTCTTCGTCAGCAAGTTCAATCATAACAAGAGCATCTTCATAATCTGATTTCAATCTTTCATAAGCAGAAACCTTGTTTTTCAATACACTTGTTCTCTGAAGCACTTTCTGTGAATTCTGAATATCATCCCAGAAGCCATCCTGTGCCTGTTGTTCTTCAAGAACAGCAATTTCATTTTTCATTTTTTCAAGACCTAATGCCTCTGCAAGGTTAGAAAGTTCTTCTTCATGTGCAACAAGTCTTAATTTTAATTCTTCAAACTGGAGCATAAATAATCCTCTCTTATATGTTATTGCTTTTATATTTTTTGTCACTTGTCCGCTGAAAACCCATAAAATGTACTAAGATTACCGTTTTATCTGGGATTGGGTAAGCATAGCTTTTCAAAACAGCCCATTACCCACAGCGGATTGAATATATAACGCTACTGTGCAGATGTTTCTTCCTGTGCGGTAGTGTTTTCTGTTTCAGATTCTACTTCACTTGTAGTTTCTTCTGTTGACGGTTCAGTCTCAGTAAGTTTAGCCTTACCTATAAGGTCAACGTCTTCAACTTTACTGTCTGGTCTGCTCTGAGTTGTTGCAACTTCTGGAGCAGTTGTATTCTGAATAGCAGAAATAAAGAGATTTTCGTTGTTTTCTCTTAAAGTAATTCTGATATATTTATCAGGTGTAGGCGCAATCATCTCACCGTTTTCACCTTGCTCCCATGCGTCACCAGCAAGACAAGCCACAGTTACAACAACAGTATCAGTTGTCTTTGTCACCTTTACAACATCAGGAGTATAAATAGGAGTAACACCTGTAAGTGGTACAGTATATGTTTCAGAGGTGTTATCATAGGTAAAGTCGATTGCATAACCCTCAATTGTTCCGTGAACAGGTTTAATTTCTGTACCAAAAAGGTCTATAAACTTTTCTTCAACTGCTGCTTTTGGAATCGCAAGACCATTATCATTACTTTCAAAACTATCTGAAGCAACATCATTTTTAAGAAGCGACCAAAGAGAAATTTCCATAAGCTGACTCATTGGTGCCTTTGTAATGTCATCAAAAGTGTCAGGGTCAATAAGCACAACAGGTGTAAAAAATTTTTCATATTCTTCAAAATGTCTTGATTTATCAATAGCAGTATCAACGCCTTTAACGCCAGCCACAACAACAGTAGCAAGACCAATTGCTGCAAGTAAAACCACAATTAAGCCTATTGGAAACGCCAATTTTTGTTTACTGTTTTTCTTTGACATTCATTATCACCTTACCTGACCATTACCATAAATTTTATACTTAAATGAGTTAAGTTGTTCAAGTCCTAACGGACCTCTTGCATGAAGTTTTTGTGTTGAAATTCCGATTTCTGCACCAAAACCGAATTCTCCACATCAGTAAATCTTGTACTCGCGTTGTGATACACTGCAGAAGAATCAACAAGATTCATAAATCTTTCAGCATTTTCAATGTTTTCAGTAACAATGCTTTCGCTGTGACCTGTTGAGTACTTTCTTATGTGGTCAGTCGCCTCTTCAAGTGAAGAAACAATTTTAACTGACATTTTATAATCAAGATATTCCATTGCCCAATCATCTTCTGTCGCTTTTTCAATATCAGGACAGATTTCACAGGCAATTTCGTCACCATAAAGAGTTACATTCTTTTCATCAAGTTTTGCCTTTATTGCAACAAGAGCAAATTCGGCAATGTTTTTGTGTATAAGCAGACTTTCTGCCGTATTACAAACAGAAATTCGCTGTGTTTTTGCGTTGAATACAATTTCGGCAGCCATATCAATATCAGCAAATTCATCAACATAAATATGACAGTTACCTGCACCTGTCTCAATAACAGGCACTGTTGAGTTTTCCACAACAGCATTGATAAGTTTTGCACTACCACGAGGAATAAGCACATCTACATACTTATTCATTTTCATAAGTGCTGTTGCACTTTCTCTTGATGTATCACGCACAAGCTCAACAATATCAGGATTAAAGCCTTCTTTTTCAATGGCATTTCTCATAATATCTGTAATTGCAGAATTTGAGTTAAACGCTTCTTTACCACCACGAAGAATTGCAGTATTACCTGACTTTATAGCAAGAGATGCAGCATCACTTGTTACATTTGGTCGAGCCTCATAAATAATGCCGATAACACCCAATGGTGAGCTAACTCGTTTGATTTTAAGACCATTTGGTCTTTCTGTTTCCCAGATAACCTTGCCAACAGGGTCGGGAAGCGCAATTACACCCTCAACACCTTGTGCCATACCCTCAACACGGTCAGCATTCAACATAAGTCTGTCAAGAAGTGCTTCTGACATACCATTATTTCTACCGTTTTCAAGGTCTTTTGCATTTGCCTTTAAAATTTCATCGCAATTTTCACGAAGAGCATCTGCGATAGCCTTAAGTATTCTGTTTTTATCTTCAGTTGATGCAACAGAAAGTCCTGTTGCTGCATTTTTTACTCTCTTACCGATTTCTGTAAGCATAGTTTATTTCCCCTTAAAAAATGTACCAACCTGTTTACCGTCAAGCGCTTTATAAATTTCAGTAGGATTTTCACCATTCATAACGATAGTATCAATTCCTGCATTCATTGTAATTTCGGCAGCATGAAGTTTTGTCACCATACCACCTGTACCAAGAGTTGAACCCTTGCCACCTGCGATTTTATATAAATCTTCGTCAATTTCTGTTACCAACGGAATAAGTTTTGCATCTTCATTCTCGTTAGGATTAGAGTCATAAAGTCCGTCAATATCTGAAAGAATAATAAGTGCATCTGCATTTATGAGTTTCGCAACAATTGCAGAAAGTGAATCGTTATCACCATAAACAATTTCTTCAACTGCAACGCTATCGTTTTCATTGATAACAGGAATCGCACCGAAGTCAAACAACTTGTTGAAGGTGTTTATAAGATTATGTCTTCTCTCATCATTTTCAACGTCACTTTTTGTTATGAGCAACTGACCAACTGTATGACCATATTCACCGAAAAGCTTGTCATACATAAACATCAATTCACATTGACCGATAGTTGCAGCAGCCTGTTTTCCTGCAGTATCAGCAGGCTTTTCCTTAAGCCCTAACTTACCAACGCCAACACCGATTGCACCACTTGTAACAAGAGCAACTTCAATTCCTGAATTAACAATATCAGAAAGCACACTGACAAGCTTGTGCATTCTTCTTATATTAGTTTTTCCTGTGCTGTATGTAAGAGTTGATGTACCAACTTTCACAACAATACGCTTAACATCCTTTAAAACTGCCATAATCCTACCTCGTAAAATTATAATCAGTATATTTTATCATATATTTTTCTCTTTAACAACTACTTTTATAGATTTATATATGTAACAAAAGAATTTTATCTTCATACAATGGTACTGTCAGTTGATAATTTTATGGGAGGAATATATATGTCAGATAACAAAAACTGTATGCCCACCAAAATAAAAGAAGCTGTTTGCATTGATACAAACAGAGTTTATGACTCCTGTGCAGACAAGGATTGCCTTGAAGATTTAAGAGTTTATTTCACAGGCTCTGCGCAATGTGTCATTGACCGTGCAACAAATGTCCGTTGCAGAGGTGCAGAAGTACTTAACGCGTTTATTGAAGTTGAAAAAGTGCCGTTCAACAGAGGTTACTACTCCGTTGATATCACATATTACTTTAAAGTTTTCCTTGATGTTTTCACAGGCCACACAAATCCTCCTTGTACCATTGAAGGTCTTGCATCATTCTCCAAAAAGTGTATTCTCTATGGTTCAGAGGGCAATGTAAAGGTATTTTCATCCGAATTCTCATGCAATGATATTGATGAGCAACTTGATATGGTCAGCACCAATCCAAAGGCAAAGGTACAGACTGTTGACCCAATTTGCCTTGATGCAAAACTCCGAAACGCTAACGAATGTAATTCTTGTTGCACCTGCTGTTGCTGTCAGCCATCAAGACTTCCTCGTTGTGTATGCAGATGCTTCGACGGAGATTTTGACTGTTATGATGATGAGCCTAAAAAAGCAGTTACTGTCACTCTCGGTATCTTCACAATTGTGCAACTTGAAAGAGATGTGCAGATGCTTATTCCTGCATATGATTTCTGTATTCCAAACAAAGAATGTGCTTGTGACAACGAAAATCCATGCGACGCATTCAGACGAATTCAGTTCCCTATTGATGAATTTTTCCCACCAAAAGAAGGTTGCTTGAAAGACAGTTATAAACCTGCCTGTGCGTGTGGTGACTAAAACAAAAAGCGAGGGTTTTTATACCCTCGCTTAATTTTAATTTAATTAGTCGTTGTTTCTTCTTCTGTTGAAACGACGATTGTTATCACGCTTTTTTGGTTCTTCATCGATTTCGTTTTCAGGAACAAGTCCCTTAACTTCGATGAGAGCATCACGACGAGAAAGGTTAAGTCTGCCCTGGTCATCGATTTCAAGTACCTTTACAAGTACTGTATCACCAACATTAACAACATCTTCAACCTTTTCTGTGCGCTTAACATCAAGACGGCTGATGTGAACAAGGCCTTCTTTACCTGGAGCGATTTCAACGAAAGCACCGAAACTCATAAGTCTTGTAACTACACCGTTGTAGATTGCACCGATTTCAGGGTCTTTTGCGATAAGTTCAACAATTGAAAGAGCACGCTTTGCATTGTCAATATCAATACCTGAAATGAATACGCGTCCATCTTCTTCAATGTCAATCTTAACTTCGCAGTCAGCCTGAATCTTCTGGATAACCTTACCCTGCTTACCGATAACGTCACCGATTTTTTCAGGGTCAATCTTTGTTGAAAGCATCTTTGGAGCATACTTTGAAAGTTCTGCTCTTGGTTCGCTGATGCAAGGAAGCATAACTTCATCAAGGATATAATCTCTTGCCTTGTGAGTCTTTGCAAATGCT
>JAZOWH010000005.1:0-3720 GCA_045659165.1 Candidatus Fimenecus sp.
TATATTTTTCTTTTAATTTTCCTAAAACTATAAGATGAACATTCATCATAATATCATCGCCTTTTCATCCCATACAGGCTTTGCAACCCTGATAAGATAATCGTCACCCTCGTTTGCACCTTCCATTGAAAGAGCACATACACTTGTCTGGTATGCAAGCTGAGGAAGATTATTTTCACGACTTAAATGCCCCAAGAAGAATCGTGTTGTACCCGTCTTAATAAGTCTTGCCACAGTTTTAGCGCAATCATCATTTGATAGGTGACCTTTTACACCTAAAATTCTTCTTTTAAGCACATAAGGATATCCACCACATTGAAGCATATTCACATCGTGATTTGATTCAAGCATCACAAGGTCAGCACCCTTTATAGCATCAAAAACAGTATCTGTCATAATACCAAGGTCAGTTGCAACTGCAATTTTTCTTCCATTTGCCATTTCAACCGTATATCCGCAAGGCTCCTTTGAGTCGTGGGATATGCCAAAAGACTTTATGTGCATACATCCTAAATCCACACCATCAGGTGTAATGATACAGCAATCCTCCACATTTTCAAGTGAGCCATTTTCCGAAAGTGCCTCATATGTACCTTGTGTCATAACAGCTCGTATCTTATGTTTTTTTGAAAAAACCTTCAAGCCCTTTATATGGTCATTATGCTCGTGAGTTATGAATATATTACTGATGCTGTCAGCATCCACACCAATATTCCAGAGTGACTGTTCAAGCTGTTTGGCAGTCATACCTGCATCAATGAGAAGTGAATCGTCACCACCACCGATATATATGGAATTTCCTGTTGATGAGGAAAACAGTGGACAAAATTTCGCCATTTTATTTCTCCTAATAGTTTGTATCAAAAAAGGACGGTAATTAAACCGTCCTTTATCACTTTTAGCCTACACTTAATACGGTTTTTTCGTCATCAGGACTGTTTTTCAATTCAATATCCGCACCTAAGCTACGTAATTTTTCAATTATATTATCATATCCACGCTGAATATGATGGATTTCTTCAATTTCAGTTGTACCCTTTGCCACAAGACCTGCAATAACCATCGCAGCACCTGCACGAAGGTCATTTGCCACAACAGGAGCACCTTTAAGCCCCTCAACGCCCTCGATAAATGCAGATTTACCATCAACAGTAATCTTTGCACCCATACGAAGCAACTGTTCAACGTAACGGAAACGATTGTCCCATACGCTTTCAGAAACCATACTGTTTCCACTTGCGATTGAAAGAAGAACAGAGAATTGTGGCTGCATATCAGTAGGGAATCCAGGATGAGGCATAGTCTTTACACTACAATGATTTGGTCGGCAATCAGAGAAAATTCTGATTGAATCATCATATTCCTCAACCACAACACCACATTCAATAAGCTTTGCAGTAATTGACTCGAGATGCTTTGGAATAACATTTTTAATAAGCACATCACCCTGTGTTGCAGCAGCAGCAACCATATATGTTCCTGCTTCAATCTGGTCAGGGATAATTGCATATTCACAACCGTGAAGCTTGTCCACACCACGGATTTTAATAACATCAGTACCTGCACCACGAACATCAGCACCCATAGAGTTTAAGAAGTTCGCAAGGTCAACGATATGAGGTTCTTTAGCAGCGTTTTCAATAATTGTAAGACCCTTTGCCTTAACAGCAGCCAACATAAGGTTGATTGTAGCACCAACTGACACAACGTCAAAATAAACAGATGCACCGAGAAGATTCTGTGCCTTAACGTCAACCATGGCATTTTCTTCCATCGAAACATCAGCACCAAGTGCTTCAAAAGCCTTGATATGCTGGTCAATAGGACGAACACCAAACTGACAACCACCTGGCATTGCAACCTTTGCGTGGTTAAATCTACCTAAAAGAACACCAATAAAATAATAAGAAGCACGCATAAGCTTTGACAAATCGTGTTCAACCACATTTGTACGGATATGAGATGTATCAATCTCAAGAGTGCTTTTATTTATCATTTTTATTTCAGCGCCAAGATGGCGTAAAATTTTAATCATTCCGGAAACGTCGCTGATATTAGGAATATTTTCAATTCTGCAAACGTCTTCGGCGAGAATGGTCGCAGGGATTATCGCTACAACGGCATTTTTTGCACCACTGATTTCAACTTCACCGGTCAATCTTTTGCCACCGTTAACTATGATTGTTTCCAAGGACTCTTCCCTCCCTAAATATAATCTATCACACAATATATAGTAAAAATTCGATAAAAATCAACATTTTGACCACAATTACACAAAAGTGCTCAAAATCCTTTAATAGTATACCACGATTTTTCGAAAATTAAAAGGGGGTTTTACAATTTTTAATAAAAAATTTTACAAGATTTTTAACAAACAAATGTTCGTTAAATTAGTTGACGAATAAGGATTTTTATTGTATAATAGACAAGATATTTTTATGGCAATTCCAATGTTTTGCACTATCTCAAGGGTGGAGCCCACCATAAAAGGAGTATGTTTTATGATTTATAATTTAGAAAATGACTTTTTGAAAATCTCCGTTGATACTCACGGTGCTGAATTGTCATCAATCTGGAATAAAAAGGAAAATAAAGAAATGCTCTGGCAGGGAAATCCTGAATTTTGGGGCAGAAGAAGTCCTGTACTTTTTCCTGTTGTTGGCAAATACAAAAACGGAAAAACTACTTACCAGGGAAAAGAGTATTCACTGGGTCAGCACGGTTTTGCAAGAGATAGTGAATTCACACTCGTTGAGCAAAATGAAAGTAAACTCGTTTTTGCATTGGGAAGCAATGACGAAACTCTTACTAAATATCCTTTTAATTTCCGTCTTGTATGCTCATTCGAGCTTAAAAATGGCACAATCATTGTTGGCTGGAATGTGGAAAACACAGATGATAAGACAATTTATTTCTCAATCGGCGCTCATCCTGCATTCTACTGCGAAAAGAGCAAAACAGTTCTTACAATGAACAAGGAAAACCTTAAATACAGCCTTGTCAATGCAGACGGACTTTATACACCTGAAAAATATGATGTGGATAGCAGTTTTGTCCTTCACGACAACATCTTCGACAAGGATGCACTCATAATCGAAAACAGCAACGTTACAGAAGTAAGTCTTGTTGATGACGATAAGAAATATCTCACAGTTAAATTTGATGCGCCACTTTTCGGCATCTGGTCACCAACAAAGAAAAACGCACCTTTCGTATGCATCGAGCCTTGGTTTGGCAGATGCGACGGAGCAGATTTCAACGGTGACATCACAGAAAGAGAATGGGGAAATTCACTTTCACTTGGTGAAAATTGGTACAAGGAGTATGAAATTATAATCCATGAGTAATTACAAATACATTTTATTCGATTTTGACGGTACTCTTACCGATTCATCAGAGGGAATTTTCAAAAGCCTTACTTATGCCTTTGAAAGCTATGACCACGGCACACCACCTGATGATTTGCTCAAAAAATTCATTGGTCCTCCCCTTTATCACAGTTTCACAGTATTCTGTGGTTTTGATGACAAACACGCTTGGGAAATGACTGACAAATATCGTGAAAGATACAGAAAAATCGGTTATCTTGAAAGCAAGCTCTATGATGGTGTTGCTGAAACCTTGAAAGCTTTAAAAGAACAGGGTTATATCCTTGCAACAGCATCTTCAAAGCCTTTGCACTTTGTTGACCAGATTTGCGAAAACCTTGGCATTAAAAAA
>JAZOWH010000006.1:0-3737 GCA_045659165.1 Candidatus Fimenecus sp.
ACTGCTTCTGTTACCTTGTCGCCGAGATATGCTTCAGCATCTGTCTTGAGCTTCTGAAGAATCATAGCGGAAATTTCCTGCGGTGTGTACTTCTTATCGTCAACAGCTACTTTATAATCGCTACCCATATGTCTCTTGATAGATGCGATTGTTCTGTCAGGGTTTGTGATAGCCTGTCTTTTTGCTACCTGACCTACCATTCTTTCGCCTGTTTTTGAAAATGCCACAACTGATGGAGTTGTACGAGCACCTTCAGCGTTAGCAATAACAACAGGTTCGCCACCTTCGATTACTGCTACACATGAGTTTGTTGTACCTAAGTCGATACCAATTACCTTTGCCATAAATTTATTCCTCCTAAATGGATATATACTATATTATTGACTGATTTCTCAGTTTACTACCTTAACAATTGCAGGACGGATTACTCTGTCGCCCATTTTGTATCCTGTTGAGAACACATCTGAAATACTGTTTTCAGGAAGTTCATCGTCTTCACCGTGCATTACAGCATTGTGGATATTAGGGTCAAATGTTTCACCTTTTTCACCGAATGACTCAACACCAAGCTTTTTGAATGTTTCACCGTACTGATTAAATATCATTTCGATACCTTTTTTGAATGATTCAAGGTCAGTAGCCTCAACGCTCATTGCTCTCATAAAGTTATCGTAAACAGGTAAAAATTCACCGATTGTTGATGCCTTTGTGTCCCCATAAGCCTGTTCTTTTTCCTTTTGTGAACGCTTACGGAAGTTGTCATACTCTGCCATAACTCTCAAAAGCTTATCTTTTGTTTCATTAAGCTCCTGAATGAGTTTTTCCTCTGCAGTTGGTTCTGAATTTTCAACTACTTCTTCAACTGTTTCTTCAGCAGTTACTTTCTTCTTATCTTTAGCCATCTTAATCCTCCAAAGTGTCCGACATAATACTGCCGACAATTTCTGTTAAATATTTAAGACTTGGAATAAGTCTTGCATAGTCAATTCTTGTAGGACCTATAAGTCCTAATGCACCGCTATCCTTACCGCCCACTGAATAATGTGAATAAATAAGACTTGAATCCTGAAGCTCGCGATAGAAATTCTCTTTACCGATAAGGACATTGGTATTATTCTCTGCCTTATGACCTGCAAAAAGGTTTGTAAGAGGTTCACCTCGTCTTAAAAACTCCATTAATTCATATGCATTGGGATAGTCAGTATAGTTAAGTAAATTTGACTGACCTTCCAAAAGAAGTTGTGTCTGTTCAGTAAGCTGTGCTAAATCTGAAAGGGTTACAAGTAATGGTGAAATCGCAAGTGACTTACTACCCAACGACAATGCAAGAGTCTGAATAAGTGCAATACTTACTTCACTTGCAGATTTACCTATAAAATGTTTTGAAACTATATTATAAAAAGTTTCAATCAATTCAAGATTCAATTCACTATCTGTTCTACAAACTCGACTTTTTAATATTCCTGACGACGAAAGCATTACCATCATAGCTGTATGAGTGCCAAGTGGAACTAACTCAACACGACGGATAACTGCGTTTTCATCAGTTGGTGTTGTTGAAACAACTGCACAGTTGGTAAGTTCAGCCAACACCTGACCAGCCTGTTCAAGAATCTGTTGAGGTTCACCACCTGCATCAGACAGACGAGCTTCAATAAGTCGTTTTTCATTGATTGGCAACTCATATCGATTCATAAGTTTATCCACGTAATAACGATAGCCAATCTGTGATGGAATTCGTCCTGCTGATGTATGAGGCTGTTCGATAAAACCTAATCTTGAAAGTTCAGCCATTTCATTACGGATAGTGGCAGATGACACAGGAATGCGAATATACTCAAGCAAGGTTTTTGAACCAACAGGCTCACCCGTTGCTATATACCATTCAACAATGGCGGCAAGGATTTTTTCTTTTCTCTCGCTGAGTTGCATCTTGTCACCCCTTTTACTCGGTTTAGCACTCTCAATATTAGAGTGCTAACTCTATTAAATAATATACATTCTTTTCTAAAAAATGTCAAGGAAATATTTGTAAATAATTTGTTAAGAGCAAAAAATAATGAGATTCTTCACTTCGTTCAGAAATACCTTCACCTTAATTTACCTATAAAATGAAAAAAGGCGGGGTCAAGACCCCGCCATACCGTATTTATTCACTTAATGGAATTTTGAGAAGCACTTTGAACAAGTCGCCGTCAATTTGAATTGCCAGATTTCCTTTCTGGACTTCTGTTAAACTTTTTGCAATTGAAAGTCCAAGTCCGCTACCCTCTGTATTACGGGAACTGTCACCACGGACAAATCGTTCCATAAGTTCGTCACCTGAAATGTTGAGAGGGTCTTTTGAGATGTTTCTAAAACTGATTTCAGCAAACTTTTCGTTTCGTTTTGCATCTACATAAACTCGAGTTCCTGACTGAGCATATTTTGCAATATTATTCAATACATTATCAAACACACGCCACATGTGACGATTATCAGCCATTACAAGTAGCATTTCGTCGGTTTTATTAAGGATAACCTGAAGATTATTCTTTTCGAATCGTTCTTCATATTCGCCGAGTGCTTGTGACAGCAAAATACCGAGCTCAAATTTCATAAGATTTACACTTATGTTGCCTGTTGACACTTTTGATGCTTCCATTAAATCGTCAATCAGCTTTTTAAGTCTTGATGATTGACGAGAAAGAACATCTATATACTCTTTTGCAGTTTCGTTGTCGATTTCTTCTTTTTCAAGCAAGTCAACATAATTGATAATTGATGTCAAAGGTGTTTTTATGTCGTGAGAAACATTTGTTATAAGTTCAGTTTTAAAGCGTTCAGATTTTATTTGTTCTGCAACTGCTTTCTGGATACCATCACTCATATTATTGATGTTTTCTGCGTGGTCCTTCAAATCAAGGAAAAGGTGTTTTGTGTTGATTTTATTATACACATTACCGTTTGCGATATCCTCTGTACCATTTTTAATTTCTTTAAGAATAATTGCAACAACGATAACAGCAATACCAAGTACACAATGAAGAATCCATACAGCTGGCCAGTAAAAACCCCAATCTAACGCAAGCAAAACATATTCCGCGAATATTATTACGACAACTACAATAGCAGTTTTCCATACAAGTGGGATTTTGCGAAGTAGTCTTCCAAGTGCTTTTATTCCTTTTGCAAAGCCTCTTAATGCCTTAATAATCAACATAATAAGTTTATAGATTATTGTTGATTTAATGAATGTTGATGTTTTAAAGCGTACAGATATTGTCATTAAAAGAATTGCAAGTAAAATGAAATCTATAATAAATCCAACAATGCAAACCATAGTTAAAAGTGGTAGAAATTCAAAAAGCGACTTGTTATAATACCACCAATCATCCATAGCACTATAAAGTGCAAGACTTCCCATTCCAAGCAAAACAGTTAAGCCACAGTAAATAATTGTTAAAATATCAACAGGAATCTTATCAAATTTTGAAATATAAACTTCATTAGACTTTCTTGTATAACCTGCAACACGAAGAAGAATTATAAAACACAACAAAGATAATACCGATGTGACCCCTGCTACAATATATAATTTCAATTCGTTTTCATCAACGAAATCATAACACAAATTCAAATAATAAATGCTATCTTTCACAATTGGTTCAGCTTTATAGCATATAGTTAATTCATAATTCACATCATAATATTTAGATGTATTTTGAACAGTTTCAGATTCAAGCGCATCATCATCT
>JAZOWH010000007.1:0-14449 GCA_045659165.1 Candidatus Fimenecus sp.
CACCAGGCTGGAAATATGCTGAATATGAAATGAAGGGTGTTCCACTTCGTCTTGAATTGGGCCCACGTGATATTGAAAACAATCAGTGTGTTGATGTTCGTCGTGATACAAGAGAAAAGTATTTTGTATCTCTTGTTGGGCTTGGAACAAAGATTCCTGAACTTTTACAGATGGTTCACGATGGTCTTTACAATGCAGCACTTGAACGTCGTAGCAATATGACTTATGTTGCTCATGATATGGACGAAATGGTTGAAATCGCAGAAAACAAGCCTGGATTTATCAAGGCTATGTGGTGCGGTGACCGTGAGTGTGAAGATGCACTTAAGGAACAGGCAGGTGTAACATCACGTTGTATTCCTTTTGTTCAGGAAAAAACAGGTGATAAGTGCGTTTGCTGTGGCAAACCTGCTGACAAGATGCTCTACTGGGGCAAGGCATATTAAAATCAACGATAGGGACGAGGAATTTTCCTCGTCTTTTTATTTTGCCATTATTGAATTAAGTATAAATATATGATAGAATTAAATGATAAACTAAATTGGGGGAGTATGTGTGAAGATAATCGATATTTCAAGAGAAGTTTTAAGTTGTCCTGTTTATCCCGGTGACCCTGTAGCAAAGCTTGAAACGATAAAAACCATAGGTGACGATTCTGACTATACGCTCAGCAAGATTGATATGTGTCTTCATAACGGAACACATATGGATGCACCATTGCATTTCTTACCTAATGGCAGTGATATTACCGAAATGAATCTTGAACAGTTCATTGGCCCTTGTGCAGTAATAGAAACAAATGTCAGTATAATCACAGGTGCAATGGTAGAGGAATATTTCCCTAGAAATGTGAAGAAAATACTTGTTAAAAGTAACGGAAAAGCTGTTTTTCATGAGTCTGCAGCATCAGAACTATATTATCTCGGTTATGAACTTGTAGGTACAGACAGTATGACTGTTGAGCCTGAGGGAAGTGACGGAAGAACTCACAGAGTTTTTATGATGAATGATATTGCTGTGTTAGAAAATCTTGATTTAAGTAATGTTAATTCAGGAGAATATTTCCTTTGTGCAACACCAATGAAAATAGCAGGTGCAGAGGCTGCTCCCGTAAGAGCTGTGCTTATATCAGACTATATTTTCTGGAGTGGAAATAAATAATTGGAGAATAATATGCTAAAAAAATTACTGACATTATTTTTGACCTTTGCAAAAATAGGGTCAATCACATTTGGCGGTGGACTTACAATGCTTCCGCTACTTACAAGAGAAATTGTTGAAAAAAGAAAATGGGCAACAGAACAGGAGTTGCTTGACTATTACGCTGTGGGACAGTGTACACCTGGTATTATTGCAGTTAATACAGCTACATTTATCGGCTATTATCAGGCAGGAGTTTTGGGTGGAATATTCGCAACATTGGGAATGGTAACGCCATCTATAATAATCATTACAATTGTAGCATCTGTTTTGCAGACCTTTATGGATTATCCAATAGTTGCATCGGCACTTTCAGGCATCAATGCTGTAGTTTGTGCTTTGTTGTCTCATACAGTAATTACACTTGGTAAAAAAAGTCTTGTAAATGTAATTTCCGTAGTGCTTTTTGTATTGGGACTTGTTGCATGTTTTGTGTTTGATGTAACACCAATTCTACTTGTTATTTTTGGTGGAGTTGTTGGTGTTATATACAATAAAATCAAGGAGGTAAAAGCAAAATGATGACCTTCTTGTATTTGTTTTTAGAATTCTTTAAAATCGGACTTTTTGCAGTCGGTGGTGGCCCTGCTACTATTCCTTTCTTGCAGGATTTGGCAAGAAGTGATTACGGATGGTTTAATCCTGAAGAATTAGGTGTTATGATTGCTGTTGCAGAAAGCACACCGGGACCTATTGGTATAAATATGGCAACTTATGCGGGATATAACGCAGGTTTTGATGAATTCGGTACAATTGGCGGATTTCTTGGTGGAATAACTGCAACATTGGGATTGGTTACACCATCAATTATTGTAATTATAATTGTTGCTGGATTTTTAAAAGTATTTAAAGAAAATAAATATGTAAAAGGTGCCTTTTCAGGTATCCGTCCTGTGGTTACGGCACTTGTTTTGTTTGCTGTTTTTGGAATTATCAAGCCGATTTTCTTTGTAAACGGTGAATTTGTAATTCCTGTAATTATAATATCAGTAGTGCTTTTTGCACTTATGTTTGTTAAGAAGCTTAAAAAATTACATCCTGCATTCTGGCTTTTAGTTGGTGCAGTTGCAGGTATTATTCTTAAATTATAAGGTGTTTGTATGTCACTTCAGAAAAATCAGGATATACAATTGAATATTGAGGGTTATACTGCCGAGGGTAACGGTGTGGGACATTATGACGGTCAGGCTGTATTCGTTTCAGGTGCTGCTAAAGGCGACACCATAATTGCCCATATTATCAAGGCAAAAAAGACCTATGCTATCGGTATAATCAAAGAGATTGTCAAACCATCAAAAGACAGAATAAAGGTTGATTGTCAGCATTTCCGTTCTTGTGGAGGTTGTGTTTTCCGTCATATTTCTTATGAAGCAGAAAAAGAGTTAAAAAGACAAAAGGTTGTTGATGCCTTTACTCGTCTTGCACATATCGATGTACCTGTAAAGGACATTATCACTTGTGAAACTGAACGATACAGAAACAAAGCGCAATATCCCGTTGGAATGGAAAAGGATATTGTAGCAGGATTTTATGCACAAAAAAGTCACAGAATAATCGATTCTGTTGACTGTGCTTTACAGCCTGAAGAATTTGCGGAAATTGTTAAAACAGTTAAGGCATGGATGAGAGAGTTTGGCGTAACAGCTTATGATTCAATCAATCATACAGGTCTTGTTCGTCATATTTATATAAGAAAAGCATTTGTGACAGGTCAGATTATGGTTTGCCTTGTAATCAATGGAAAAACATTGCCATATGCAGACGAACTTTGTGACGATTTGATGCGATTTAAAGACATTAAAAGCGTTGTTATAAATGAAAATACAGAAAAGACAAATGTAATTCTCGGTAAAAATTGCACAACTATCTGGGGTGAAGATTATATTGTGGATGTTCTTTGTGGAGTTAAAATAAGACTTTCACCATTGTCGTTTTATCAGGTCAACCACGATTGTGCAGAGTTGCTTTATAACAAGGCGTTGGAATATGTGGAGACAAAAGGGGACGAAACTGTTCTTGACCTTTATTGTGGTGCAGGTACAATCGGTCTTTCAATGGCAAAAAGTGTCGGAAAAGTAATCGGTGTTGAGATTATCCCCGAAGCTATTGAAGATGCAAAGGCAAATGCAAAGCGCAACAACATTGAAAATTGCGAATTTTACTGTGGCGATGCAAAAGATGCAGTAAAAATGTTGAGAGATAAACAAATTACGCCTGATGCAGTAATTCTTGACCCACCACGAAAAGGCTGTGACAGAGAAGTTTTAGAATGTGTTGCAGAAATGAATCCTAAAAAAATTGTGTATGTTTCTTGTGATGTGTCAACTCAGGCAAGAGATTGTGCTGTGCTTCGTGAATTGGGATATGAAACAGTTGAGGTAACTCCTGTGGATATGTTCCCAAGAACAGCACATACAGAGAGCGTTGCTCTCTTGTCTAAATGTTAATCGACGATAAGGAGGAGTATATATGGGAATTTCTTCAATAGTTAAAAAGATTTTTGTAACTGGAGAAAATTGGTCAACAAAGCCTGTTGAAAGGGCAAGTTATTATTCATATTTTGCTGGACAAAATATGATTTACACTCTTTTTAATGTGTGTCTAACAACTTATCTTTTGTTTTTAGGTATTGACCCGATTAAATCAGCAACGATTATGCTTATCGTAAAAATCTGGGACGCAGTAAACGATACACTTTTCGGCGTAATCTTTGACTCTATTAAGTTTAAAAGCGGAAAGAAATATCTTCCTTGGATACGAATTTCCACCATACTTATTCCACTTGCTACCATTCTGACATTTGTGATTCCTTCTGATTCCTCCGAAAATGTTAAATTGGGTTGGTTTGCAATTGCATACATACTTTGGGATACAGCTTATACTCTTTGTGATGTGCCGATTTTTGGAATTTTGACTTCTATGAGTCAGAGCATTGATGAACGAAACACTATTCAGTCATACAAGAGTATTGCAACTTATGCCGGTGTAGGTATTACATCCACGCTTTCAACCGTTCTTATCAGTGAAAAGGTTGGTATGAACTATGGCATGATATCAATAATCATCTGCGTTGTTGCATTTGCGTTGATGTCACCTGCATCATTTAAACTCAAAGAACGTTTTCATGCAGAGAGTGAAGAAACATTTACTATCAAGAGTATGTTCTCGTATCTTTTCAAGAATAAATATCTGCTTATATATTATGTAGGAATTTTCTTCTATTCATCACTTAGCATAGGTAATGCATTTACTCTTTATGTATCATATTACCTGTTTAACAGTGCATTGTTCTCTATACTTGTTGGTGCAATCGGAACTGTTCCACAGCTTATCATTTCCTTGCTGTTGCCAAAGATTATTCGTCGATTTGATAAGATGAAGGTTAATCAGATATGCTTATTACTATACGTAGTACTCAGCATTATTATGTGGTTGGTAGGCTATGGTAATGCGGTTGTTTATATCATTCTCTTCACTATCCGTTCAATTCCGTTGGCAGTTGTCAGTCTCGAAATGTTTATGTTTACACCTGACTGTGCTGAATATGGTCGATTCAAGAGTGGTACTGAAGCAAAGGGCATAACCTTTGCCGTGCAGACATTTATGGCAAAGCTTACTGGCTCTATTTCTGGCGCATTGGGATTGTTTATACTCGGTCTCGAATCAGTTGGCTGGAAAGTAGTTGAGGTAGGTTCGTTCCAGGAATTGGAACAAAGTGGAGTAACACAGACACCTCACGCATTGAATATGCTTTGGTTGATATTTATGCTTATTCCTGCAATAGGTGGTTTGTTGGCATTTATCGTTTGGTCTTTCTATGATTTGAAAGACAAAGATGTTCAGGTGATGATTGACTGCAATACAGGCAAAATCACAAGAGAACAGGCCTTGAGTATGATGTCAAAGAAATATGATATAGAAGAGTAAGAGTTGAAAAAGCGAGAAATCATGAAACAAACCATTTCCTTTATACTTTGAGAGGTGATTTTGTGAGCAATTTAAGATTTCGTTGTCTTATTGATAATTATTTATGTGATATTACGCCTTTTGAATCTTATGTAGAAAAAGGTGCTATGGATGTAGGATTAGTACTTATAGCTTTCGATGAAAACGAACTTGATACAATTCGAAATCTTTTCAAAGAAAATGTCCGTGACGGACACGAATCATACTTGAACAGAATCCAACTTGAAGGTAGCGATGGATATCTTTATATATTGTCACAAACTTCTGTTGAGAAAAAAGAGAAAATGCCTCATTCAATTATGCGTGCATACAGACATTATTATAAATTCAAGAAAAAAGAAAACAAAGGTAAGGAATGGATTAAGGATAATAACGCTAAACAGTGGATTGAAGATAATAACAAAAATCAAAATAACGGTTTAACAAAGCTTTCCGGCGGTAGGTTTTCTGCCTGTAAGTACAATGATAAAGAGAATGAGATGTGTTTTCCTTTCAGGCTTCGCACAAGCAAAGGAAATAATAAGCCTTTATTTATTCTTTTTCATGGTGCAGGTGCAATGGGCAACGATAATATAAAACAGTTATTTGATAATATACCAATATATAAGCATATTTTAAAACAAGATTGCAATATTCTTTCTCCACAGGCGCCTTTTGGTTCAAATAAAGGCGACGATGTAACACAGAATTATATAAAATCTGTGAAAAAACTTATTGATGAACTTCCCATAGACTTTGACAGAAAACGCATATATATTGTAGGCACATCTTTTGGTGGCTTCTGTGTTTGGCATCTTTCGTATCTTTTTCCTAATTACTTTGCAGCTGCAGTACCCGTAATGGGTTCATTATGTTTTGAATGCGATTTTGAAAAATACGATGTTCAAAGATTAGTTAAAACATCATTGTGGGTTGCACACTCATCAGATGATACAAATGTGAGAATAGACAGCGATGATTATTATGTTGCCAAGCTTCAAAAGCTCGGAGCAGATATAAAATATACTCGTTGGAATAAATACGGACACTCAATGTCAGGCAAATTCTATAAAACAGAAAATTGGTTAGAGTGGTGTCTGAGTAAAAAACGAGAATAATAAAGGAGAAAAATTATGAAAAAAACAATGACAAAAATTATTTCATTGCTTCTTGTGTTATGCATGGTGTTTCCTATTGTGGCAAGTGCTGCTGCAGGTAACGAAGTAACACGTGTTAGTGTCACAATTAATGGCGATTCTGCTACTGCAAGAGGTTTTTGCTGGTATACAGATGAAAAATCAGGAACAGATTTACAGGTTGCTCCTGTGGGTTCTGATTTGACAAAGGCAGAAATTATCAATGGCATTTGTTATCCTTCAATGGAAAAATATGTACACAAGGCAGAAGCACAAAATCTTACACCTGATACAAAATATCAGTATCGTGTAGGCGATGCCGATGCAGGTGTATGGAGTAAAATCGGATATTTCACAACATCATCTGAAACAAATGATGAGGCTAATTTTATCGTTTTTGCTGATGTTCAGGCAAGCAGTGATGAAAACTTCAAAAAAGCATCTGTTGTATTACAGTCAGCGGTTGAAACAATGCCTGAATATGAGTTTGCTGTGGGACTTGGTGACTTTGTAAACGACTGCACAAACGAAGAATGGGACAGTTATTTCAAGAACTTTGAATTTATGAATATGAACACAACTCTTGTGCCAGTTGCAGGTAATCACGAAGGTAATCTTCAATGGTTCAAGTTCAATAATATGTTCAATATCGGTGAAGCAGAAGACAGTCAGACAATAACTGGTTGCTATTATTCATTCGACTGGGGTGATGCACATTTTGCTGTGCTTAACACAAATGATATGTATCCTATGTCTGTTTCACAGGTTAACTGGCTTAAAAATGATATGAATGCATCAGATGCACAATGGAAAATCGTTCTTATGCATCGTGCTTTGTATTCAGCAGGTAAAAACATCAACAAGCCTGACACAATTATTATGCGAAATCTTCTTTTGCCTGTAATGGACGAGCTTGGAATTGATGTTGTATTTGCAGGTCATGACCATATGTATATGAGAACAGAACCTGTTAAGGACGAAAAGGCGCAGGAATATGAGACTGTGACAGAAGTTTGGAATGGTGAATCTACAACATTCGCTCTTAATCCTGACGGAACAACTCACATTTTACCATCAACAGCAGGTACAAAACGATATGGTGTAAATGAAGATGCAATTCCACCAATTCACGAGAATTCAGCAGTTGCAAGAGATACAAAAGACGGTGGTGTTTTTGCAACAGTAAGCCTTGATAGTGAACATTTCGTTTACAAAGCATATATGGTTAATGATGAAACAAACGAAACAACACTTATTGATTCTTACGGAATTAAAAAGACTGAAAAAAGACCAACAAATGACAAGTATGTTGAGTTGCCAACAGACATAAATAAAGAAACAGCAGAAAAGCATATGCTTTCATTTGTGGTTGAGCTTTTGAAGATGATAATCAGTTATTTTAAATTGTTGTTCAGCGTTATATAAAGGGGAATTGATATGAACGGAATGACTCGCAGAGAGCGACAGGTAACTGATATTAACGAAATCATCGAAATTCTTGAAAAATCAAAAGTTGTACATGTGGGAATGATTGACGGTGACGAGCCTTATGTTGTTCCTATGAACTACGGATATAAACTTGAAGACGGAAAACTGACACTTTATCTTCACGGAGCAAAACGTGGAAGAAAAATTGACGTTTTAAAAGCAAATCCTAAAGTTTTCTTTGAAATGTGTTGCGATATTACACCGTTTGAGGGTGAAGTTGCCTGCAAATATGGTATTACATATGCTTCAATCATGGGCAGAGGACTTGCGACTATTATTGAAGATGTTGAGGAGAAAAAGTCAGCGCTTTCAATACTTATGAAAACACAGACGGGAAAAGATTTCTCCTTTGAGGACAAGCTTACAACTGTTGTAAGCATAATCAAAATTGATACACTTGAATTTACAGCAAAAAAACGACCATTTCCTAAAAAATAAAAAGGGTGGTATCTAATTATGAAAAATGACAGAATCAGTGCAAAAAAGACTTTAGCGGCAATTCTTTCGATTTGCCTTGTAATTGCAGCAGTTTTGCCTATACCTTTTGGTGGTTACAAAAAGATGTGGGCAAGATTAACGGAAGAACCTATTGACTATACATATGTACTTGTACACGGTATGGGTGGATGGGGCGAAAGCGCCGGAATGAACAGCGTTACACCATACTGGGGCTCAACAACAGGCAGTATTTCAGCACATTTGCGTTCAAATGGTTATCTTGTAAAAGAAGCAACCGTAGGACCTTTTTCAAGTGCATGGGACAGAGCTTGTGAGCTTTATGCACAGCTCATGGGTACAACAGTTGACTATGGTGAAGCACACAGCAAAGAACATGGTCACGAAAGATTTGGCAGAGCATATTCTACACCTCTTGTGGAAAATTGGGGAACAAAAACCGAAGGTGGACAGATGAGAAAAATCAATCTTATCGGTCATTCATTCGGTGGTAATACAGTTCGTCTTATTACAAGTCTTCTTGAATATGGCAACGAAGCAGAGATGCAGGCAAGTCCTGACGACTGTTCACCATTGTTTAAGGGTGGAAAAGGTGAGTTTATAAACAGCGTTACAACACTTTGTTCACCTCATAATGGTTCAACTCTGTTTTATGTTGTGGATAAAGGAAAACTTGTTGAAACAGCTTTGAGTGTGCTTTTTGCAACAGGTGGACTAGGCAGTTTATATAACAGTAGCCTTATTGATTTCCAACTTGAACATTTTGGAATTCAGTCAGGCGAGGAAGATACAATTTCACTTGTAAATGGTGATTTCAGTAACGGAAAAGACAATGCTTTTTACGATTTGTCACCTGATGGTGCAATGGAACTTAATGAAAGCATTAAATTAGTTGATAGTGTGTACTATTTCTCATTTGCATATAACACAACTAAAAAATCACCATTATCAAATCATCAGATACCTATTTCATCAACAATGGTAGTGCTCATGCCGATCGCCACATTGATAGGAAGATATACAAATACAAGTTCAACTGCTACAATTAAAATTGACGACAGTTGGCTCCCTAACGACGGACTTGTAAATGTTGTTTCTGCACAGTATCCAACTGGAGATACGTTTGTGGAATATAATTCAGGTCTTGAAGAACTTCAACGTGGACAATGGTATGTGTTCCCAACATTAGAGGGTGACCACGGTGCAGTTATAGGAATGAACGGAAAAACCGAAGAAACCCGTAAATTCTATACTGACCATATTACTTTGATTGATAGTTTGCCAAGAATAAGATAAGACAAAAAAACTCCACCTGTTCGTTTGAACAAGTGGAGTTAATTTTATTGTTTACTTTTCAATGAATTTTCCGTAGTGTTTTGGCTCCATAATTTTTGGTGCAAATGCTAATGCTTTATTGAAAAGTCCAAGGATTGTTTTATTAGGAATCATCTGTTCAAAAAATCCTCCTAAATTGTTAAGGATTTCAGCACCTGATGGTGAGCTTGACGGAATCATAACAACCTTATCTTTTGGACGGAATTCAAAAATCAGATTTCTCTTTGCAACAGTCTGAATAGGTCTTATTGTTACAAGAAGACTTTCATTATCAAGCCATATTGCATTTGCACAAACAGTAAAATCAATGTTACCGAGAGTGATTTTAGAATAACGATATCTGCCATCAAGGCCGAGAATGATTGTGTTTGTTTCCAATCCTTCGGACCAGGTCATTGTGCATTCCTTATCCTGGAAATCAAACTTGACCATATCAATGTTACCAGGCTTGTCTGTAAGCATATATGTGACAGCCATAGGAAGAACGCTTAACTGGAAGCCTGTAAGGTTAAGAAGAAGCTTCTTTCTGAACTTAATATATCTGTTTTTGATTACATCTTCCATTGGTGGACGGTCACTTGAAACAAGCTGTTCAACAATTGTATTTTCAATTGGTTCATTCTCTTCATCAGTAACTTGGAATGCCTTTGGGAAATAGTTGAAAAGGAAATCAAGACAACCTGTTTCGTCAGTAACGGCAGATGTAAGAACAACAGTTGCATCGTATTCAGGAATGCCAATACCAAACTGTGAGAACATACCGTCAGCACGGAAAGAGTCTTCATCAATACTGTTTTTCCAGAAACAATATCCGTAGCCACAAGACGCATCTGTGCCGGGTCGGTTATAATCGTTTTCAATCTGTTTCTTTGTTGCTTCAACTGCCCATTCTTCAGGAATAACCTGAACACCGTTGTATTTGCCTTTCTGCTGATAACAAAGGGTGAGCTTAGCAATATCCTCTGTCTTGATATAAAGCCCCCAACCACCAGCTTCGATACCATTGCGGTCAGTTTCCCAGAATGGGAAATCAATTCCAAGTGGCTTAAAAAGACGAGGCTCAAGATATTCTCTCATACTCATACCTGTGATACGGTTGATGATGGCGGAGAGCATAAAAATGTTTTCGTTGATATAAAGGAATTTTTCACCAGGTTCAAATTTCCATGGTGAGTTTATGTAATCTTCAATCCAGTCAACCTTGCTCTTGTCAGAAAGAAAACTTGGTTGTTTGCCTGATGACATTCTTAAAAGATTTCTTACAGTAAGCTTTTCAAAACGTTCATCGGCCTTTTTTGGTGGATAATCAGGGAATATATCGATAAGTTTTGTGTCCAATGAAATAAGGCCTTCACTAATTGCAAAACCGATAGCAGTTGATGTAAATGATTTGCTTACTGAATAAACAGCCTGAGGAGTGTCTTTATTATATGGCTCGTTGTACCATTCAACAGCAACCTTGCCGTGACGAATAACCATAAGACTGTGAAGTTCATAGCCTTTTTTTACTGCGTCATCCAAAAAACTTTTAATTACTTTTGCAGAAACTCCTACATCCTTTGGAGAATCAGCTCTTGGAATGTCATAAGCGTTTGACATTGTAAATCCCCCTTATTATTTCTCCCTTTTTTTAAAAACAAAAATCTTGCTTATCACATAATTCCCCACTGTGACTAACACCATAGCAACGATTTTTGAAAAATTGTAATTTATGTGCAGTATGGATGAAAGCAAAAACATTGTTCCCATATCAAGCAAAAGAGTGAGAAGTCTTGATGATATGAAAGCAGTTAATTCTTTAAGAATATTTGGGTTTTTACTTTCAAAAACAAAAAGTCTGTTGGCAATATATGAAAATAAAACTGCACCGACCCACGAAAGCACATTTGCAACCTGAAGCTCAAAAGGGTCGTTACCGTCAAGGAAGGTCCATGTACTGCCATAAAAGAATGCCATACTGACAATAGTTGTCAGTCCACCGACGATGACATAATTAATGACTTCCTTATGTTTTTTATATAGTTCAATTATCTTGTTCATCATAGGATATCTTCTTTGCTTTTAAAACTTCTTTTTCAATGTATACAGGACGATTTTTCCCTTGGATATACGTTCTTGCAATATATTCTCCCACAACGCCTAAAAGCAGAAGCTGCAATCCACCAAGGAAGAGAATAAGAACCACAATTGTTGCATAACCGGGTACATCTACACCGAGAATAAGTCTTTTGAGAATGACAAATGCCATATAGAGTATTGAAGCAACGAATATAGCGAATCCACTTACTGTTGCAATTTTTAACGGCAATGTTGTAAAAGCAATGATTCCGTCAATGGCATACTTGAAAAACTTGAAAAAGGACCATTTTGACTCACCAGAAAGGCGGTCTTCTGCTGTATACGGCATATAGTATGTGTTAAAGCCAATCCAAGAGAAAATACCTTTTGAAAAGCGATAATATTCAGGCAAGGAAAGAATAGCTTCGGCAACTCTTTTTCTGAAAGTTCTGAAATCACTTGCACCCTGAAAAAACTCTGTTTCACTTGTAATATTGATACATTTGTAGAAACACTTTTTCATAAAAGAAATAAATTTGCCTTCATTTCTTTTGTCCTGATATGCAGCAACCATATCGCAATCTTCGTTTTCAAGAAGATGTTTTACCATATTCACAACGATTTCAGGACGTTGTTGTAAATCGGCATCAATAATTGTTACAAAATCACCCTGTGCGTGACGAAGTCCTGCAAGCATTGCAGCTTCCTTGCCGAAATTCCTTGAAAATTCTACAACTGATACAACAGATGGATATGATGAATAAAGCTCCTTGAGTCTTTGTGAAGTAAGGTCCTGACTACCATCGTTTACAAATATCATTTCAAGAGAATTTATTGTTTTTGGTAATTCCTTGAATGCCTTTGCAGTTTCTTCAAAGAAAGGGAATATATTATCTTGCTCATTGTAGCAAGGGATAATCAAAGAAAGTTTCATGTTTTATCAACCTTTTATCATTCTGATTTTGTTGCGTTTAGATTTGATTCTGTTTTTACGGATTATGAGAAGAATGTAAATTACAACAAGAATAGCAAGTAATGCGAATAAAATCTTAAAAATTGTTGTGGAGAACAATTTCTTAATAACACCGAATATGAGCAGGAAAATGTTAAGGTCAATATCTTCACCTGCAACAAGGTCAACTGTTGCAACAACATCTTCGCCATAAAGAATTTCTGCTTTACCGATAACATCACCTTTTTTGACAGGAGCATTTATTGATTCAGGTGTTTTACCTTCAATAGGTCTGATAATAAGACTGCCTGTTTTTGTACCGATAGGAACAAGTGCTGACAATTCTTCAGCAGGAAGAAGCCTTACATGGTCAACCTTACTGTTATAATTAACATCAATAACTGTTACTACATCAGTAGTATTTGTGATTTTTGTAAGTTCAATGTTATCAAATGCCCAATTATAGATTTTTTTGCTTTCAGTAAAGGCAACATTTTCTTCAACACCATCTTTGTCAATGTCATACTGTGGAGCATTCATGACAATCAGCATATAGTTGTAGCCATCCTGTGATGCTGTTGTAATAACACAACGACCTGCCTTTTCAGTTGTACCTGTTTTGACACCTGATACTGCTTTGTGATAATAGTCACGTATTCCAGGATTCATCATTTTGTTAGTGTTATGAAGATATCTTGTATAAGGATATTTTTCAGTAGGGTCAATATCATATCGAGATGTGCTTGTAATTTCCTTGAACGTGTTGTTTTCCAATGCATATCTTGTGATTTTGTAAAGGTCTTTTGCAGTTGTATATCCGTTAGGGTCACTATCAAGACCATGAGCATTTACAAACTTTGTATTCTTGCATCCCAATTTTGCCACAAACTCGTTCATCATAACAACAAAATTGTCAATGCTTCCACCAACATAATCAGCAAGAATGTTAGCGGCATCAGCGGCAGAAGGCAACATCAGACAATAAAGTAATTCTTTGATAGTGAGTGTTTCATCAGGAAGAATACCTGCAGTTGCGGCGTTCATTTTGTAAAGTCCGTTAAGGCACTCTCTCTTGCATGTAACTGTGGCTGATAAATCAGGACAATTTTCAAGCACAAGCATACATGTAACAATTTTTGTAAGAGAAGCAGGGGCAGTACGCTTGTCCGCATTTTTGTCAAGAATAACGGTTTCACTGTCAGTATTAACAAGAAACACAATTTCAGCTTCTGTTTCTAACAAAGAGTTAAACGATGCACTTGCACCTATTGAAAAAGAACATATTATAATAACGGTAACGAGAATAACCGATAAAAATTTCTTCATAAAATCACCTACTTGAAAAATACAGATAATTGTATATAATAAAGTATAACACAATTAACAACAATATCCAATAAGCAAAAGGTAAAATTTTTAAAGGATGTACAGAAATATGATATATATTACAGGTGATATTCACGGCGACAGAAAAAGACTGTCATGGTTAAAACTCAGAAACTTAAAAGAGGGCGATACCCTCATTATTTGTGGAGACTTCGGATTTTTGTGGGAAAATACAACAGCAGAACAAAATTATATTATGTCCTTGGGCAAGAGAAAATATCACATCTGCTTTGTTGACGGAACTCATGAGAATTTTGACCTGCTCAATAATTACGAGGTCAGCCAATGGAATGGCGGTAAGGTTCATAAGATTTATGGAAATCTATATCACCTTATGCGTGGTCAGGTGTATGAAATCGAGGGAAGAAAGGTCTTCACAATGGGTGGCGGAGAAAGTGCCGATATTGATATCCGTCGTGATGTAAATGCTTGGTCAAAGGAAGAACTTCCAACACAGGAGGAATTGCTTGAAGGTGCAGAAAACCTTGAAATC
>JAZOWH010000008.1:0-2580 GCA_045659165.1 Candidatus Fimenecus sp.
ACGTAGCAGGTGGTGGAATTACACTTGTTCCATTGTTTATCGGTATTATTATGACATTCGATAACATTTTCGGTGTTATCTTCCAGCCAACATTCGGTAAACTTTCAGACCGTTGCCGTTCAAAGCTCGGTAAACGTCGTCCATTCATTGTTTACGGTGCTCCTGTTTCAGCGTTACTTTTTGCGCTTATTCCATGGGTTGCATTAAAGTCAACTCTTCCTGTAACAATGTTCTTTATTATCCTTTTCGTATTCTCAATGTCACTTTGGCGTGCTCCTGCAGTTGCATTGATGCCTGCTCTTACTCCTCCTGCACTTCGTTCAGAAGGTAATGCTATCATCAACCTTATGGGTGGTGTTGGTTCAGTTATCGGTATGGTTGCAGGTGCTCTTGTAAGTGCTATCTATCTTCTTGTAACAGGCGTTAAGGTTACTGCTGAAAACGAACAGCAGACAAGCTTCCCATACGTGTTCCTTCTTGGTGCAGTTGTTATGATTATCGGTATGCTTGTTGTTCGTTTATGCGTTCACGAACCATCAAGCCTTGAGGAAGTTGCTGCAAAGAATCAGTACGCTGATGAAAAGGCTGCTAAAAAGGCTGAAAAAGAAGCAAGAAAAGCAGAAAAACTTTCAAAGGGCGAAAGAAAGAGTCTTATCTTTATGCTCGGTGGCTTGTTCTTCCTTTTCTGTGGTACAAATGCTATTACAACATTCTTCGCACTCTTTGCACAGGAAGTTCTTGGCAAAAACACAGGCGAAGCAACAATTATGACAACACTCTTTGCAGTTTGTTCTGCTGCTGCTGCAATTCCTGCAGGTAAAATGGGTAAGAAAATCGGCAGAAAGAAGACAATTCTTATCGGACTTGTAGTATTCATGGCTGTATTCCTTCTCTATGTTGTAACTCGTAGCATGGCTATTATCTGGCTTGCACTTATCCTTGGTGGTGCTGCAAATATGTTCATCACAGTTAACACATTGCCACTCGTTCTTGAAATAGGTGGTATCGACAAGGTTGGTACATTCACAGGTTACTACTACACAGCAACATTCTCAGCACAGATTGCATCTCCAATCGTTTATGGTATTGTTCGTATGTTCTCTGGTTCATACCTTTCACTCTTCGTATACAGCCCGATTATGTTTATCCTCAGTATCCTTTGCATCCTCTTCGTTAAACACGGTGAAGCAATTCCACAGGAAATTGTTGATAAAATCGAAGAAGAAAACAACGACTAATTTATAAACAATAAAATTTTCCCACCGAAGGTATTCCCTCGGTGGGTTTTTGTTTGTGTTTTGTTTTATGCCGAGGCTTTGCTGTAGAACACGAAGTTGGATTTCAAGACGATTGCCTGACAGGATTTGTCGTATTCCGTATCGTAACAGAATGATTTTGCTATGTTGTAATTTTTCTGAAAGAGAAGGAATGTTGCAAGTCGGTCAAAAATCTTGTGCGCTTCATTACCACCCATTGAATATGGAAGATAAATATCCACGCTGATTGTTGTTTGAATCTCGCGTTCGTTGGTTGTTTCGATTTTACCGTTATCAAGGGTTCTTGTAAGCTTCGGACCAATTTCACATCCCTTTGTTGAGAATGCGACAATTGGCTCGTGAAGTGGAATCGGCTTGATATCATTCTCATAAGCAACCACAACATTCAGGTCAGCAAACTGTGAGTCAGCTGCAACCTGAAGCAATATTGACTCTAACATTGTACCACTTTGATTCATATGCTACCCTCCGTTGTTTTTCTTAAAATTGCCCAGATATAAAGGGCTTTATCATTGACGATGATTCTTTCGGCACGGTCAATCATATATCGGTTGTCTTCCTTGTCGTGAATTCTGTATCTTCTGTCAAGCCTGTCAAGACGATGGTCAGCAGGACCTATGTAAAGATAAACATCATTATGATTGTTACCGATTGGAGTGTGGTCACCTTCCATATAAAGCTTTGTCTTGTATCTTATGGGCTGAATGAATGCTCTGAAAGAGGAACTTTTCCAATCGTCGGGACCTGTGATGTAGACAGCATTTCCGTATTGGTTGATGGTTTTTGAAATGTTCATATATCCACCGTCCTGAAAATGAAATCCACATCAGTAAGAAACTCAGTTGCATTAAGCATTGAGGCATCTCTGAATCTTACAGCGTTTTCAAAGGATGAAGACGGACTTCTGCTGATGGTAACATCACCTGCTTTGAATGATGAAAAATCTTCTGATGAACTGTTTTTCAGTAGTGCGAAATCGTAAAGTGCAATTCCTGCACAAGCATTGATAACTGCAGGTTCATTACAGAATTTCTGGTCCTTGAGCCTTCTCGAGAGTCTTGCACAAGCAGAAAGGCAGAAGGGCATAGCCTGTTTGACTTCTTCTTCGGTCAATGCGCCTGTGTCTTCAAGGAGCTTGGCAACTGACCAGACACTAATTGAGCTTTCCATCAGACATTCATCACCTTTGCAGAGTCAGCAAAGATTTTTGCAAAGCCTGAAATCTGGCTGATAGTAGCACGTTCAAGCTGACGGTCAATAAGACGGTCAAAGTCTGTCATAACACCACCTGCAGTAACCATTT
>JAZOWH010000009.1:0-4229 GCA_045659165.1 Candidatus Fimenecus sp.
CCAACGGTGAAATACTGTGAAGGTGTTATAAAGTTGGTTGCACCTGAAAAATTTGATTATTATTCAGATTTTTACAGCACTTATGTCTGCAAAGGTCTTATGGCAGGCCCTATATGTAATCCAGGACTGAAATCTATTGAGGCAGCATTAAGCTCTGCTCATACAGAATATTTATATTTCATTGTGGGTACAGTACCACCGTATGAGGCAAAGTTTTCACTAACGTTTAAAGAGCATAACGCTTTCTGGCAAGCAAACAAAGACAGACTTACAGGAAAAAACTAAATAAAAAAGTCCTTACCACAAATAAGTGATAAGGACTATATTTTTTATAACAAGTTTCTGACTATTGAATAAAAGATTTCAGAGTCACCAGGGATGAGAGGGACAGTTTCTCCTACAATTGTATCTGTACTGAAGCTAAATGCGAATAAGTATGATAGAAAAACCATTACAAAGACAACTACATAAAGTACAGCCCTGACAATAAAACCAATAAGCGCAGATTTGCCATAAGCCTTTGCACTGACAGGTTTATCGTTCATATTTACAAGATAGAGAATAAGCCCAAGAATTGGAATGAAGAAACAAAGAAGTTTCAACAACTTTGATGGCTTGTCGTCAGCCTTTGGCATAGGATTGTACATATCAGAAAACGGCATACCACATCTTACACAGATAGCAGCTCTTTTATCGCACTGATTACCACAACGAATGCAGTATTTATAAGGCAGATTGTCATATGTATTATAATTAGTATAGTTATTCTGTGGTGAAGTTTCGTTTTGAGCAGGTTGTTCATAAGGTGCCTGTGGATTATCTTCGATTAAATCAGCACCACAATTTGTGCACTTAATTAACATATTATCATTATAAATCGATTGACAAGCAGGACATTTCTTCATCTAAAACACCTCTCTTTAATATATAGTTAACAACTAAATTTTATATTCATTCCCGACAAAAGTCAACAGGAAAAATATTAAGTGTAAAGTGCAACTGTGTAATTCGTAATATAGTTAGGGGACGATGTCCACATCGTCCCTTTTTTAGTGTATCTGTAAATTTCAAATGATATATAAAGTGATTTTGATTATTTTCTCTCTGCAAGGAAATTGACGATGCCCATTGCACCACCAAAACCAACAACGCTGAATATAAAGATATATAACCAAGGCATTTCCGTCAACATTCCAGGAATTTCCTGTGGACTTGCAAATATCACTGTCATAAGTATCGTGACAAGCATCATTCCCAATGTCATAAGAATGCCAAACAATAAGCCCATAAACAATGCACCAAATAATATCATTGGTATTGAAATAATTTTTGAGTTTTCGTATTTTTTGCGCTCTTCTTTAGTTAGTTTAGTTAACTCTGCTTTCTTTATGGCAATACGGATAATGTTTTCTAAATTGTGCAATACCGCATATTCATTAAAACTTGTTTCGTACGAAATTTCATTTATAAATCTTTTACCGTCTGCATTGAAGAAACAGGAAAAAATATCGTCAATCTTGTTGTTTTTACGTAGTATTGCGGTGCCACATAAAAACTGAATTGTAAACTGTTCCGAAGAATATTCTTCATTACAGTGAATATGATATTCAACATTTTTCTCGTTGCCTACAAAATAACTCATTTTATATGATTGCGCAAGGTGGATTTTATCCATACTGCCGTGTTTGATAAAATTAGGATAAGTGCCGGAATATCCTTGCGATTCCATAAGATGTTGAATTTTATAGCGCAATTCAGTTAAGGATTTTTCATCACAACAAATATCGGATTTCATAGGATATTCTGCCTGTGATTCTAAAACTTGATTATAGATTTTTCTCCAAAGTGGTTCATATTTTGCATAGTTTAACTTTGCTTTTATTTTTTCAGACATCTGAATTCGTTTTTTCCAATCATTTAATGTTTTTTCAAACACATCAAAGTCCTTTAAAAGCGAATTGAAATTAAACTCTTTTAAATAGGATTTAAGTATGGAGAAATCACACGATACTGTTTTTGTATCACTATACATCCAATGAAAAACCTTTAATTCTTTAAACAATGGTAAAAGTTCTATTTCTTTTTCATTAAAACAATATTTACCGATGTGTTTTTCCTTTTCGCTAATATCTGAAACAGTTTCAACAAGATAATCCCAAGGGTTAGTGCAAAAAATTGATGAGGTGGCATTAAAAGTATCTTCTTTTATTTCTACATCTGAAAAACGGATTACAAGTGATTGTTCGATTTCTTTATCGCAATTATATGTAACGCCGACTAAACGATATCCTTCTTCATCTTTTATAAATGTGCCGATTCCGTCAAATGAAATATAATCCACAGATTCATCAGGAATACCGCTTACATTTTTCAGGATTAATCTTACTCGGCAGGAAGATGTTTCAACACAATTAATATAGACATCTTGGTCATATATGGTAGTTTCGGACATGAAAAATCCATCTTCTACTATCTGCCAAAGAAACTTTTGTATCTTTTCCGGAAAATCAACAGCATTTTTATCGAAAAGTTGCTTTTTCTTTGTACCCTCACGCTGAACAAGCTCATAACATGAACTAAGAAATTCAAAAAAATCAGCAGTACTCACATCTTTTGAAATATATTTGTTTAATTTGTTTGGGAAATCCATATTATCAAGATAAGTTTTTTGAATCCAATTTCTTATCTTTTCTTGCTTTTTTACGGGCATTGTTTCAGGCTTGCCTTCGAAAACTTCGCAAGCAACTGAATATTGAGAAGCAAATATTTCGAGAAAATTGAAGTCTAACCTTGAAACATCCATTATAATAACCTCCTTACTTAATAATATATTTGTATTCTATCATTTGAAATATGATTTGTAAATACATAAAAACAAGGACCTACCCTTGCGGATAGGTCCTATTATTTAATATGAAAACTTTTAATTAGTCTTCTTTTGGAGCATAAAGAGCCTGAAGACGAACAAGGTGTTCATATCTTTCCTTAGCTGTTTCCTCAGCCTGAGCGAAGAGTTTTTCTGCTCTTTCTGGGAATGCACGAGAAAGTGATGAGTAACGAGCTTCATTCATAATGAAGTCACGGTAGCTAGCCTTAGCTTCCTTGCTGTCAATTGTGAATGGGTTCTTGCCCTGTGCCTTGAGAGCTGGGTTGTAACGGAACATATTCCAGTAACCGCAGTCAACAGCCTTCTTCATTTCTGCCTGGCAGTTAACCATACCGCCCTTGATTGAGTGCATTTCACAAGGAGCGTATGCGATAATGATTGAAGGACCGTTGTATGCTTCAGCTTCTGTAATAGCCTTGATTGTCTGGTTGTTATCAGCACCCATAGCAATCTGTGCTACGTAAACGTAACCATAGCTCATTGCGATTTCAGCAAGGCTCTTCTTAGCGATAGCCTTACCAGCAGCAGCGAACTGTGCAACCTGACCGATGTTAGAAGCCTTAGAAGCCTGACCACCTGTGTTTGAGTAAACTTCAGTATCGAATACCATGATGTTTACGTCTTCACCAGATGCGAGAACGTGGTCAACACCACCGAAACCGATATCGTATGCCCAACCGTCACCACCGAAAATCCATACAGATTTCTTTGAAAGGTATTCACGGTTTTCAAGAATGTCTTTCTTAGCTTCACAGTCGCAATCGAAACCTTCAAGAGCAGCAACAAGAGCGTCTGTAGCAGCTGTGTTCTTTGCACCATCTTCAAGAGTTGCAAGGAATTCGTTAGCAGCTTCAACTACATTTGCTGGAGCATTGCAGTTAGCAACGATTGATTCAACCTTAGCGATAAGACGATTTCTGATTGCTTTCTGACCAAGGTACATACCGAAACCATGTTCAGCGTTATCTTCAAAGAGTGAGTTAGCCCATGCTGGACCATGACCTTCTTTGTTTGTTGTGTATGGAGATGTTGCAGCAGGACCACCCCAGATTGATGAACAACCTGTAGCATTTGAAATGTACATTCTGTCACCATAGAGCTGTGTGATAAGTCTTGCATAAGCTGTTTCAGCACAACCTGCACATGAGCCTGAGAACTCGAGAAGTGGAGTCTTGTACTGGCTACCGATAACTGTGTTATCAGCAACATCTTCTTTAACTGTTACATTTTCAACCATGTAACCGAATGCTTCCTGCTTGTAGTCCTGGCTTTCACGAGAAACCATCTTGAGTGAGTTTGTAGGACAAACGCCAACGCAAACTCCACAACCCATACAGTCAAG
>JAZOWH010000010.1:0-1753 GCA_045659165.1 Candidatus Fimenecus sp.
TATTCTTCTTTGAATTGACCAGCAAGTGCTTTAAGGTCTTCAGCTGTAAGCTCGATGTCTTGTGTAACACCTTTAGCTTCTTTCATTTCGTCGATGAGTTGTTCGAAATATTTCTTACCAACTTCCATAACAACGTCTGAATACATCTGAATAAATCTTCTGTAGCAGTCCCATGCCCAACGAGCATTACCTGATTTTTCAGCCATAACGTTAACAACGTCTTCGTTAAGACCAAGGTTGAGGATTGTATCCATCATACCAGGCATAGATGCACGAGCACCTGAACGAACTGAAACGAGAAGTGGGTTTTCTTTGTCGCCGAATTTTTTGCCTACAACGCCTTCCATTTTAACGATGTATTCCATAATCTGAGCCTGGATTTCATCGTTGATCTTTCTGCCGTCCTCATA
Organism: Candidatus Fimenecus sp.; assembly: GCA_045659165.1. Classification (GTDB taxonomy): domain Bacteria; phylum Bacillota; class Clostridia; order Oscillospirales; family Acutalibacteraceae; genus Fimenecus. The sequence goes on from JAZOWH010000010.1 coordinate 411, forward strand.
GTATTGAGTACAAGCCTCTGTTGAAATTGTAAAACCTTGAGGAACAGGAAGACCTATGTTAGTCATTTCTGCAAGGTTAGCACCTTTACCGCCGAGAATTTCACGCATTGAAGCGTCGCCCTCGGAGAATAAATAAACGTACTTTTTGCTCATAGTTTACCTCCAAAAATAAATTATTAATATATTTGAGTAGCCGCTTTTTTTATTATTTAAAATAAAGCAACATAACACCAAAAATGATTATACCAAAATTATACTTTTATTTCCATAGTATAAAAATAAAAATATGACAAAATAGTTTGTCGTTTTTTAGTCAACATAACTAAACAACGCGAATTTATCGTATTTTCACTCTATTTATTGATGTTCACCCTGCGTCAACGAAACAATCGAAATAAGGTTAAAGCCACCGTCTGCAGTTTCTTTTAACTTGATTTCCATAAACTTGTCCGGTTGTGCAGGTGCAATAGTACCATCTGCTGAAACCTCTATATTATTTGTACCAATATAGCCTACCTTCATTGTAACAAGTCCACCTGTTTTAGAAACACTTTCAATTCTTGGTGTAAATGGTGGCACAACACCTGTAAGTGGTACATAATAACAATTTTTATTTGCATCATACTGAAATTCGTAGCCATAGCCTTGTACTGTTGCATGAACAATCTGAACATCGTTGCCAAACCATCTTCTGAAGTATTGCTCAACATCTGCAGCGGGCACTATAAGACCTGATTCTGTAACATCATATTCGTCAGTTTTTACTCCGTCCGTAAGTAAAGAACAAACTGCAATATTAAGTAAATCGTCAAAATCTGCTTTTGTTATATCTGTGAATGGGTCAGGGTCAATGCCTACAACCCAGGTAAGATATTCAGCATAAGCCGAGTAATCGTTTTCTGCAGTGATATTTTGAGAAATTGCATTTTTTACAAAAATGCCGACAGAAACGATACCGATAACAGCAAAAATTATAACAATCAAACCAATAATAAATGGCGCTTTTTTCTTTTTTTCTTGGACCTCGACTTCCTGTACGAGTTGTTCGTTCATATCGCTCACTTTTCTCACCCTTTCAAGTGGTTTACCTTTCTATTATATTATATTGATGGGGTAATTGCAAGAAGAAAATACAGAGTCTTTTAAAGTGCTGAATGCTGAAGGCTGAGTGCTGAGTTGAGGAAACGCTTCGCGTTTGATTGTAATTATTTATGAATAAAAACAACTACATTCTATCATTTGTACCAGTGGTCAGTGAGTCAGTAAGTCAGTGGTCAGGAATATAATAAAAATTATCCTTTCATTTAAGTTTCGTAAACTAAAAATGATAGGATGATTTCGCT
>JAZOWH010000011.1:0-18576 GCA_045659165.1 Candidatus Fimenecus sp.
AGTACTGAAAGGAACATTGACTATGGATAAGGTAAATGCACCACGTTTTTTTGCTTCACGAAGAGATGCTAAAGTATCAGCAGTTTCACCTGATTGACTTATAAAAATACAAAGGTCATTTTCACTTATAATGGGATTTAGTTATCTGAATTCACTTGCGATATCAACATTTACTGGTATTTTTGTCATTTCTTCAATGATATATTTCCCTGCAACACCCACATGAAAAGCACTGCCACAGGCAACGATGTTTATTTTGTTAAGATTCTCAACAAACATTGAAGGGAATTCAAATGGCAAGGTTATTTTGCCATTTTGTATAAGTGGTGAAATAGTATCTCTGACAGCTATTGGTTGTTCAAAAATTTCTTTCTGCATGAAATATTCATATCCGTTTTTCTGTGCAGAATCAGTACTTAGCTTGACTTTTTGAGTTTCGATTTTCTTTTCATTTCTTTTTTCATCGAAAACTTTTATGCAGTCCTTGCTGATTTCAAGAAATTCATTGTCATTAACAATATAGCAATCGTTTGTGTAGGGGAGAATTGCGGGGATATCAGATGCCAAATAATTCTGGTTTTCACCTTTGCCAACTATAAGGGGACTATCCTTTTTCATAGCAAAAAGTTTGTTATCGTGTCCTTCTACAATCATTGCAACAGCATAAGACCCCTGCAACATCTCTGCAGTCTTAATTAGCGTTGCAATGGTATCTCCATCATAAAGATAATCAAAAAGTTGTGCAATTACTTCGGTATCTGTGTGCGAAACAAACTTATAACCATTTTTGATTAGAGTGTTTTTAAGTTCAATGTAATTTTCAATTATTCCGTTGTGGACAAGTGTTACAATCCTATTCATTGAAGTATGCGGATGAGCATTGATTTTGTCAGGAATACCATGAGTAGCCCACCTTGTATGGCCGATTCCAAGAGTACCTTTTGGGTCGGTTTTTTCAACTAACTGTTCCAGATTATCAATCCGACCTTTTTCTTTGATTACCATAACATCCTGATTTTTAACGGCAATACCTGCCGAATCATAACCGCGGTACTCAAGTCGCTTTAAACCTTCAATAAGAATAGGTGTTGCTTCTTCGTTTCCCGTATAACCGATAATTCCACACATAAAAAATCTCCTTGTAAGTATGATAATAAATTATCTGCCAACAATATTAAAAGGAGGCGATAACATGAGCTTGTCATATCTTAAACTTGTTGCAAAAAGGAGAATGATGAATGATACAACGAGATGCTTCTTTGTATCAATTTTACCTTTTGCAGCTTTTTCTGTTTTTGTTGTTTTTAATTATTATTTACCATTTTTCTTGAAAAAGACATTGCGTAATACAGATGTTTTTCTTAATGTGTTTTTAACTTTATTCAGCATAATTGTTTCATTTTGCATTTGGAAAAGTGTCTGTCTTATGAAAGAATATTTTTTTCTTATGAAAGCAAGTCGCAAAAAGGTAAATTTTCTTAAAACAGTTAGGAAGATATCCTTGACTCAGTATATTGCATATTTGAAAGTGTCTGTATTAAAAGCTTTGTTGTCAGTCAGTTGGTCAGCAGTATATTTTTCACCTTGCATTGTAGTTTCAGCATTACTTATATATAGTTACAGATATGAAAATTACGGAATGAATGTAAATATAACTTTGTTTGTGTCATCTCTCATATTGTTTTTTATAGGTCTATCTCATTTTTTCGTTACAATAAAACGATATTCAATGTGTAGTGCCATTATACTAAGGGACAAACAGAAAAATTCCTTGAAAATAATTGCAGATAGTATAAGTATTATGGAAAATCATACTATCGAATATTCCATTTATTGTGTGTCATTTCTAGGATGGATTTTATCCTGTGTTTTTGTCTTACCTCTCTTTTATGTCTTGCCATTTGTGAATATGGGTAAATGGTGTTGTTTGGAAAAAATCAACAAACCAGAAGTGTCTGTTATAGAAAATGAAAAACCTATCATATTTTATATAAATAAAAGAATAAAAAATGGTGGTTGAATATTTCAACCACCATTTAACTTTTATGTAGCAAATTAAAGGATTACACCCATTGTACCTGGTTTGCAAAGTGCAGCGTTTGATTCGTCTGTATCAATGTGCATTGCAAGAGCAAAGTTAGGATGAACACGAACTACAACATCACCGAAAGTGAGTGTTCTGTCGTCTGAAGAAACCTTAACTTCAACAACCTGTTTGTCTGAAAGACCGTATTTTTCAGCATCGTCTGGAGTCATATGAATATGTCTCTTTGCTACGATAACGCCGTTTTCGATTTCAATTTCACCCTTAGGACCTACGATTTTGCAACCAGGAGTACCTGCGATATCACCTGATTCTCTAACAACTGCTGCAACACCGATTGAACGAGCGTCAGAAGCAGAAATTTCAACCTGAGTAGCAGGTCTTACAGGACCAAGAATTGAAACGCCAGGGAACTGACCTTTAGGTCCGATAACTGCGATTCTTTCTTCACAAGCATACTGACCAGGCTGTGAAAGGTCCTTTTTCTTTGTGAGTTCATAGCCTTCACCGAAAAGGATTTCAAGATGTTCCTGTGAAATGTGAGCATGTCTTGCACTTGTTTCAACTAAAACTGTTTTTTCCATATATCATTCTTCTTTCTTAAAAAAATACAAATTTTGCTTCTTATATAATAGACCTTTTTTTTGAATTTGTAAAGACAGATTAAAGAAGTTCCTCAAAAGATTTTATATAATAATCTGCAATTTGTTTAATACTACTCGTATCTTTTCGTGAATGTCTGTCATAGACACCACAAACTGTAAAACCACCCTTAACAGCACCCTTGATTCCTGCTAACAAATCTTCAAAAACAATACATTCGTTAGGGGATAAGCCGAGTCTTTCACAAGCAAGAAGATAAACATCAGGATTACTTTTGTCTGTTTCTGTTTCGTGAAGATAAGCACCTGTATGAAAGTAGTCAAAAATACCATTGTTTTTGAGACATACTTCACTGAGCTCAGTTGTATTTGCAGTAGCAAAGGCAATTTTAATCCCGTTATCCTTTAAAAGGTCAAGAAATTCTTTGACACCTGATTTCAATGGTACATCATTTGCATATTTTTCGTAACAGAGTTCGCACCATTCGTCCATGATTTCATTAACACTGCTGCGCATATGAAAACGCTCTTTTGTATAAATTGCCATTGTCTTAAAGTGCATATCTTTGATTTTATCTTGATAGTCTGATGGCATTTTCATACCATGATTACGGAAAAATGCAATATCGACTTCTTTCCATATTCCCATTGAATCAAAAAGTGTACCATCAAGGTCAAAGATAACACCTTTAAAATTCTTTATGTTCATAAATTATTCTCCCGAATTAGTAAGTACGTATTTTTCGATGGCTTTTGCAACGCCACCGTTGTCGTTTGTGTCGGTTACATATTTTGCTGTGGATTTCACAAGCTCAGTTCCGTTTGCCATTGCAAATGAATAATCAGCAAAAGAGAGCATTGAACAGTCGTTTTCACCGTCACCAAAGCACATAATATTTTCTTTGCCGATTCCAAGTGATTCAGCAAGTCCTTTTACAGCAAATCCTTTTGTAGCATTTGTATCTGTCATCTCAAGATTTCCATTTACACCTTTCACAATTGGAAAAGAAGATGTAAATGCAACATCCCCAACTTTATTGATTTTTTCTTCAATTTCAATTCTTTCTTCAGCAGTAAGACAAAGAATGTTAAGTTTTTCGATTCCCTCATGACCAATAAATTTTGCAAGGTCAGGCTGGGGCTTGATGAAATCTTTCAAAAGGTCGTGAATATGTGGAGAAACATGGTCAGTATCGAACATACTGTAACTTTTCTCATTCATATAGCAATCGCCCTTAAAATATATTTCATAAATAAGATTGTAGTCTTTAAGAATATCAAAAATTGCAACAGATTGGTGATTACCAAGAAGTGTCTGACAAACAACTTCACCTGTTTTCATATCATATGTAACTGCACCGTTCGAAGTAATAAGATAATCAAGAAATGGTAACTGCTCCACGACATAGTCGGCAAGAATCTTTGTTCTTCCACTTGCAACAGCCACCTTGATGCCCATTTCGTGAGCCTTTTGGAATGCATCAATATTTTCTTGTGGAATTGTAATATGATTACTGTTTAAAAATGTACCATCAAGGTCCGTAACAATAAGTTTGATTGACATAATTTCACCTAAATACAATAAATGTTTGTGTCCCAGAAAGATATATGAGGATGATGACGAAGATATATTTTATAGTCACCATTTATTTCATTAATTTGATTTATGAGGGCAAAAATATCTTGACTTCTGTGATATGCTGCCATACATATTTTTTGTTTATCTTGTTGTAAAGTTGTTTTACTGCCTTCGAGCATTTCTTTTTCGGCACCTTCAACATCCACATTAAGATATGTGAATTTGCCGTATTTTTCTCTCAATTCATCAACTGTAACGGAGAAAACACTTTCACCATTATCTTTAGCCGAACCACCACGACCTTTGTTTCCGTCAAAGAAAAGTTCTTTTGATTCATTCCATACAGCATTATTGAGTGTTGTACAGTTCGTAAGATTTTTGCAATAGGCTTGTAATTTTTTGAAAGTCCTTTTATCAGGCTCAATAGCAACTATCTTTTCATAATCAGTTGCATAGTGCAGAAATTCTTTGATTGTGTCACCGCGATAAGCACCAAGGTCAAGAAAGCTTTCTTTTTTGCACAAATTGAGAATTGAGAACGCTTCATCCTTATCAGTTTCGCAATCAAAACAATAGTCAAGATTGCCTGTAATCTGAAAACGGATAATATTTTCAAAAACTTGTTTTGATTTTTCATCACAGAGCAATGAATATGCCTTTTCAATATCATCAATATTGTTCTTGAGAAAATCCTTGTTAAATATATTGTCACCAAAAACGGGTACAGATGGCATTATTACCTTGTGACGAGTTGAAAGATTTTTTATATTGTTTATGACATCGGGCAGGGGACTTGCAAAAGCAAGACAAATAACAAAATCACCGATTTCACTTTCAAGTTGTGAAATTGCTTTCACAGGGAAACCACGAAAAGTGCGTTGCCTTACAAAACCATCACTTGCCACAACGTGAGAAACAGTAATACCAAGTTTTTCGAATTCTTGAAAAACTCTGTCAGCACCATTTCCTGTACCATAAACAGCAATTGGCAGGGGACTATCTTTCAAAAATTCCCAACTTGATTTTTCGTTAAGCAAATTTTCAAACATTTTCCCACCACCTTTTATCGCATTACATAAAATAATATCACATTTTATCATTCTTTACAAGAAAACAGTTGACGATATTTCACTTTTGACATAAAATATTTCCAATAACTACTTGGAGAGTTTTATATGAAAAAGGTTTTAAGTGCAAGAACAATGTTAATTGTTTCAATGACGATTTTTGGTACAATTGGACTTTTTGTGCGAAATATCCCGTTACCATCAAGTGAGATTGCTCTTTATCGTGCCGTTATGGCAGCAATTTTAATTGGTGCATTTCTTCTTGCGACAAAGCAAAAAATTCCATTCGCGAAAATCAAAAAAGAAATACCATTGCTTGTGTTGTCGGGTGTGGCAATGGGATTTAATTGGATTTTACTTTTTGAAGCATATAAATATACAACTGTTTCTGTTGCAACACTCAGTTATTATTTTGCACCTGTAATTGTTACAATTGCTTGTCCAATTCTCTTTAAAGAAAAAATGGGCGTAAAACAGATTATTTGTTTTGTAATGTCAACTCTTGGTATTGTTCTCATTACTGGAATCGGAGATTTATCTCAAGGTAGCAGCCATTTAAAGGGCATTATGTTTGGACTTGGTGCTGCAACTTTATATGCAACAGTTATTCTTCTTAATAAATTTACAAAGACAGTGGATGGAATTCATCGTACATTTATGCAGTTCCTTTCTGCAATAGCGGTACTAGTTCCTTATGTATTATTTACAGATGGAGTTAATATCGGCACTTTGGACAGTAAAGGATGGTTTTTCCTTCTTGTTATCGGTCTTGTTCATACGGGAATTACATATTGTCTTTATTTTTCATCACTTAAAGAGATGTCAGGACAAAAGGTTGCTATTTTAAGTTATATCGACCCTCTTGTTGCAGTGCTGATTTCCGTTGTGGTATTAAAAGAAACAATGACACCATTACAAGTCGTGGGTGGAGTTATGATTTTAGGATTCACTCTCTGGAACGAAATCTCACCTAAAAAGAAATAAAATAAAAAAGATAAACCACAGTTTTAATAACTGTGGTTTTTTATATGCTTATTTTTTTACACCTCAGATGCACTTAAATCCATTATATTATAAATTTATTTATATAGCAAAAAGTGCAATCGTTTATGAACACATCACTTGCGACATGTCTAATAAAGTAGTGTTTTCTTGACTATTCAACATTGTGGTGATATATTGATGTAGAATTATTTTAACAAAAAGAAGGTTTTAAAATGAAAAAGACTTTAAGAAGCATTATAGCTGTTATTCTTGCGGTTGTTATGGTATCTGGTTCATTTATTTGTTTTGCAGATGGACTTAATGAAGATGCTGTAAAGGCACATAGGGGACAGTATAAAAAATACGTTCTTTTAGGTGACAGTGCTGCCAGTGGTTATCGTGATGTTATAACAGAAAATGACGACCTTTATAATAAAACATATCAGGAAACAGTATACTGTCGTGTTCCTGGTTCTTATGCTGACGTTCTTACAAAGGCGATTATCGAGGATAACACTATGACTGCATTTGCAGCTCCTGGATTCAGAACAATCGAAATCCGTTATATGCTTGAAGATGATTTTGATGAAACTGATGAATATATGTTCCACCCTTCACAGCTTGATACAGTAGGTGATGCAGGTAGTGAAGAATACAGAGCAGCATATAAAAAGGCTATAGCAGAAGCTGATTTGATTACTCTTGGTGTTGGTGGTAATGACTGGGGTGCTTTCCTTGGTTGGGTTGTTGCTGATGTGTTTGAAGCAGAAAATGTTGCCGACAAATATAAGGAAGAGCTTACAAAGACTCTTGAGAGTATGGAAATGGGTCCGGAAATGGTTGAAAAACTCGTTGACCTTGCTCATACTGCAGGTGCTCTTCCTGCTCTTGCTGCAACAGTTCCAACTGCACTTGCATACGGACTTGGTAACTTCTACAAGAACTGGGATATTATGATTCAGGACATCTATGACCTTAATCCTGACGTAACTCTTATGGTTATCAGCATGAGTGATAATGGAGTTAAAGGTAAATACTACGATTATGAGGGTGTAGTTGGTGAACCTGTAAATGGTGACGAAGCAGCTGAGCCTGATGAACTCACAAAAACTATAGTTGATTTTATCATGACTGTTGGTAATGGACCTATGGTAAATGGTGCTAAGAAGTTTGGCTATACTTATGTTGATATAGCAGGTGCAACTTATGTTGACAGTCATCCTGATGCAGCAGGTCATGTTTACATTGCAAACAAGATTATTGAAGCACTTCCTGACTATGACATTATCAAGACAGTTGATGATGTAAAACCTGGTCATAAATATTATAATGATGTTGAATATGTATTGAAAAATGACCTTATGACTCTTGAATCAGAAGGTAAATTCAATCCTGAAGCTCCTGTAACAGTTGGTCAGTTTAATTATGCATTCAACAAAATCAATGGTACTGAAGATGCAACAGATAGTGAAGAAAATGTAACAGTTAAAGATTTTGTTAATAAAATCTTAGATGGCACAGCAAAGAAAGACCTTGCAGGTAAATTCAAGTGTGTTTTCCTTGCTTGTGATATAATCTTCTCAAATCTCTTCAACACAAATGGAGTAGTAACAAGAGGCGAGGCAGCAAACTATATTGCAAGATTTCACAAAATCTGAAAACAAAAAAATAAGTAAAGGCACATCCACAACGGATGTGCCTTTTGTATTACTATCAGGTTGTTATTTTTCTCTGAAAATTTCAGGTCGTGTATTTACACTTCTTGGTACACAAGAGAAATCGTCAATTTTAATGTTACCACAATGGCGGAGATATAATCCGTAAGCAGGTAATTCCCAATATGGTGATTCTTCGTGAGATGATATGTAAATGCTTGAAAGACGAGTGATTTCAGGATATTCAATCATAGCTTCGTATCCTAAACCACCTTCACGAATGTAAAGCGTTTCGTTGCTTTCACGATATTTCACATGAACATTTTCAATTACAACATTTTCGGTTTCATAAGCTTTATTATCAAACATTGTGCCTGAAACAGCAGATGGGAGAGAAACGTTTTCAGCGGTTATATCTTTAATTGTCACATTTCTCAATTTGCCTGGTGTACCTTCATGTCTGTTTCCAAGCCATACAAGAAATGCAGATGTAATTCCGTCCATTTTGATGTTTTCACAGGTGATATTTTCAACAGTTGAGCCACGGTCAGATTGAATTGAAATTCCTGCATATCCACCAGTTGTGCCATCCATAAAGAATTCACAATCTTTTATCGTGACATTTCTTACATTTTGATGGACATTTGTGCCGATTTTGAAACAGTTTGCAAGGCTCATTGCCTTACAATTCTTAATCAATACATTATCCACATCAAGGCTTTCGTGAGCCTTAATGCAAAGAGCATCATCGCCTGTGGCAATATAACAATGGTCAATTACAACATTCTGTGAACTTGTAATATCAAAACCGTCGCTGTTAGAAACGTGATAATTACTGTTTATCACAACATCCTTGATATCCACTCCGTTACACTCCACAATGTTACAGGTCCAACGTGCAGTTTCGTGCATTTCAATGTTATGGATATCAACATTTTTGCATCTTTGGAATTCCACAAGGTTAACCCTGTAGCTTGGTTGTTTTCTGAAACGGATTCGACCTCTGAAAGCCATTATGTAACTTTTAAGATGGAATGTTTCAAGTGGAAGAAGTAACTTGTCACTTTTTGGTTCTTGACAGTATGTTACACCGTTACCGCTGATTCGTCCGCCACCGCAAAGAGTGATGTTTTCAGCATCTTCACCAAAGATGAAGCCATAGTATAGTTTTTCCTCAGCATCAAAATTTTGCTGAAAAGTGATACAACGAAGTGTACCTTCAACAAAAAGTCTTACGTTGCTTTGGAATCTGATGGTTGAGCAAAGGAATTCACCTTTTGGTACATAAACTGTACCACCACCATTTTCACTTGCATGGATTATGGCGTTGTTAATTGCCTTGGTATTTGTAATAAAATCACCGTTTTCATCAGCACCGAAAGTACGGATGTCAACATAATCTTCACCAAGCTCTTCTTTGTAAAGATATTCATGGAAAGGGACATCATCAACATAATCGTGTACAAAACTATCCTGAATTATTTCGCAGAATTCAACTGCACCATTTTTGAAATTCATATTTATCATCCTATCGCAATTTTAAAACAGATTGGTAAGTCGTTCTGGCAATCACTACTCAATTCAATTGTGAGTGATTTGTCATCTCTTGTGTAATTGATTTTTTCATCACTACCAAGAAGTTCAACGCTTTCAATAAGGTAGTCATGAGGGTTATGTGTGCGAAGAGTTTCGATTTTTACAGTCTTTGAAGGTCGCATCTGGAATACATAAAGATATCCGTTTTTGTATGTGAATCGGAAGTCTTTGTTTGTGAATGCTTTTTCGTCACCATCTTTGAAGAATCCTGCTTCAGCATTGACAGTGCCTTCACCAAACTGTTTCCAGAATGTTGTACCGTAGATACCTTCACCATTGATTTCAAGCCATTTACCCATAGTAAGGAGAACTTCTGTTTCTTCGTCAGTAATTGTTCCATCAGGTTTAGGACCGATGTTAATAAGAAGGTTACCATTTTTAGAAACAATATCAACAAGGTCACAAATAACCTGTCTTGCACTCTTGTATTCGTTATCTTTTCGGTAACCCCAAGAACATTTACCGATAGCAGTATCAGTCTGCCAATAAAGAGGGGAGATACCTGTCAGTGCTCCACGTTCAACGTCAAATGTTGCAACAGTAGGTGGAAAGGCTTCATGTTTGTAGTTGATTGTAACTTCTTTGCCCCATTCCTCTGCGCGATTGTAGTAGTATGCTGCAAGTTTTTTAAGATATGGTTTGAATGAATGATTGTGAATCCACCAGTCAAAGTAAAGAACAGATGGCTGATATTTGTCAATAAGTTCACAAGTGCGCACAAGCCAGTCTTCGAGCCATTCCACACTTGCACCGATTGTATGTGTGTTTTCAGTTGTTTCACCGAGATGGCGTGAGTCCCATTCTTCACAGAAAACGGCAGGACCATAGAAATCACGATAATTGTCGTCGTTTACATCACTGTCAAAAGTTCTGCCAAGATTCATAAAGAAGTAATGTTCAGCACGGTGAGTTGATGCACAGAGAGTAAGTCCCTGTTTTTCGCATTCAGCCTTTAATTCACCAACCACATCTCTGCAAGGTCCCATTTCTGTTGCATTCCAACGGTTGAATTCTGTTTCATACATAGCAAAACCATCGTGATGCTCTGCAACAGGCATAACATATCTGATACCTGCTTGTTTAAAAAGAGAAACCCATTTTTCTGCATCAAACTTTTCAGCTTTGAACATAGGAATAAAGTCTTTATAGCCAAAATCCTTATGCTCGCCATAAGTTTTTCTGTGGTGTTCAAATTCACGCACGTTTTTGTCGTACATACTTCTCGAATACCATTCACTGCCGAAAGCAGGAACAGAATAAATGCCCCAATGAATAAAAACACCTAATTTGTCGTGCATATACCATTCAGGCACCTTGTGATGAGCGAGAGAAGCCCAGTCAGCTTTGAATTTTCCTTTTTCATTTACTTGGTCAATAAGAACCAAGTATTCTTTAGTTGTCATTTCTAATCACCCAAAAAGATTATACAGGAAAAAGCATAAAAATGCACTATGTTTTTGGAAAAAAACTTGATATTTATTAGCCAGATAGAAATCGTTAAAACAAACGAATAGATATGACTCTTCCTGTAATGTGGAAAGGGATGTAAACTAATGATAATGGTTTTGAATTTTTATACTATATATAATAATCTGCGAAAAAAGATGCCTTTACTGTATACAAAATATTGTGTAAACATTATAATTTTCAAAAATGAACACAAACTCAACAAAATGTACAAAAAAATCAAATATCTTTGTGCATAAAGCAATAAAAAAAGGCTTGAAATTTATTGACTAAAGTGATAATATAGTATACGTATAGATATAAGCGAAATTTTGCTTAAATTGGAGGAAGAAATATGAAAAAAGCGTTATCAATTATGCTTTCAGTTCTTATTGCAATCCTTGCAATCGTGCCTGTTTTATCAGGTGTCGATTTCGGATTAAAGGCTGGAGCAGCAACATCATCTGCAAATGATGCTTACGCAACTGTATTTACTGCGTCTGACTTTCAGGACGGTAGATCAGGTAATGATGTGGAAGCAAATCTTTCAGCAATGATTCAGAATGCAATGAATAATGGTTCAGATACACCGGATGCATTCATTCTCGGTGGTGACTATGAGTCATCTTATGCTGATGCACATAGCACACCAGATGCATATAACAGAGTTGAAGGTGTTATTACAAATGCGTTACCTTATTACAACACAAAAAATATAGTTAGTGTTCAGGGTAACCATGACATTAATGATCCATCTGTTATTGATGCGACAGGACTTTATGAATTTGAACATTTCCTTGTATATGTTATCAATAATGAAGATTATCCTGCAGGTACAGGTGGTTCATCTGCAAAGGCTAAGACAGAAGCAACAGCAGAAAAGCTTGTTGAAACATTTGATAAGCTTCTTGCTGAGGGTGAAACAAGACCTATTTTTATTGCTACACATATTCCTATGCACCATAACTCACGTAATCCAAAGGGTGCAAATAAGGACGGAAGCGGAAATGTACTCAGCTATGGTTATAACGAAACACTTTATTCAAGCATCCTTTTTGATGAGATAAATGCTTATGCTACAATGTTTGATATTGTGTTCTTCTTCGGTCATAACCATTCAGGTAACTACGACGATTATATCGGTGGTTCTGTTAACTTCCTTGGAAAAGGTGATACAATCCGTATTCCTGATTATTCAGTAACTCCAAGTGAAACTTCATATACTGAAAGAACTCTTAACTTCACATATATGAACTATGGTTATGTTGGTTATGTAAATAATACAAGTGAAAAAACACTTACAATGGGTGCTTTTGAAATTTGTCCTGACAGAATTGAAGTTACAAGATATTCAAACACAGGTGTATATAAGACACATGAAATTGACAGAGTTCATAAGATAAATGAACCATCTGTTACAGTATCAGGTTATGATAATGGTACTCTTGGTTCAGCAACAGGTGCTCTTGCAACAGCAACAGGCTTTACTGACCCGGTTTACACTTGGTCTTCTTCCAATAATAATATTGCAAAAATCAGTGCAAGTGGCAGAGTTGCTCAGATTGCTTATAATCAGGCAGGTCCAGCAACTGTAACTGTTACAGTTACTGAAAGAAACGATTCTTCCAAAAAAGCAACTGATTCATACGACGTTACGGTACGTAATGAGACAAATCCTACATCAACAACTGTTCGTATTGCAACACAGATTGTTAATGACAAGACTCTTGAATACTACAATACAAATTTCGGTAAAGTAGTTTCTCTTATTGGTTCATACGAAGGTCTTTCAGCAAATGCAACTGCTACATGGTCATCATCAAACAGCAATGTTGCAACTGTTGACCAGTATGGTAATGTAACATTTGTTGGTACAGGTACTACTTTCATTACATATGCAGTTACTGATACATCAAAGGGATATTCAGCTACAGCTACTGTAAAATTTGTTATCAGTACTGAACAGAAAGTTGAATATAAGTATGTACAGACAACAACAATTACTGCTGGTAAGTCATATGTTTTGGCAAGTAATTATAACAGTACAAATGCTATTTATGATGGTACAATAATTACACATGATAATGTAACTGCAATGCAAGGTACAACAACCGCATTTGAGGGTTCATCAGGTAGCTATACAATCACCTTGAATGATGAAGCATTTGTATGGAATGCAATAGCAGCAAATTCTAATAGTCAGGTTTATCTCCAAAATGCAAGCAGTGGTTTGTATTTATCTGCTTATTCAACAGGTACAAACAATTCTGGTTCTTCTACAACATTAGGTTATTTTGAACTTACATCAACTCCTTCTGCTAATGGCATTTGGCAGATATCAAGTGGAATATTACAGACAACTAATTCATTGAAATGGTACCCAAGAAGTAATGGTAAATTAAACATTACAAGTGGTTCTGGTAGAAACTTTGTTATATTTGAAAAGGTTGCTCTTCCTGCAAGTGTAGACATCGAATTCTCAGGTAAGAGTGCAAATGGCACAACAAAAACAATTTATAGCGCTTCAAATGGTACGACAATTCCTCTTTACGGAAGATATACAAATATCCAAGAAATCGCAAGTGAAACATGGACATCTTCAAACACATCAGTTGCAACAGTTGATAACAACGGTGTAATTACATTCAAAGGTGTTCAGGGCGAAACAACAATCACATATAAGATAAAGGACGCTGTCAGTGGCCAGGAATATTCTGCATCATTTACAATTGATGCTAAGCTTGGTAAAGAATCAAACCGTGTTTTCAGATACACAAACAAGATTGAAGCAGGTAAGAATTACATCATCGTAAACAACAAGAATGTTGGTGATGGTCGTGCGTTCTCAGGTTACAGAGTAACCAACGAAAAGCTTCTTGCTGACAGAGTTGATGTTAAGCTTTCATCTGATGGTGAATTCCAGGTAGAATTCCCAAGCAACGTTGAATATAATGTTTGGGTAGCTGAGAAATCAGCTGACGGTTATTTCTATCTCAGAAACGAAACAGACGGTAATTACCTCTTTGCTAATACAGATGGTTCTTATGATGACTATGGTTCACTTCTCGGTGAAACATATACAAGTGAATCATATGCTACAAATCCTGAACAGTATAAGTGGACATACAGTGGTGGCAGACTTTATAACCAATCATCATATACTGATTCAAAATCGGGTAATACAGAAACAGTAACATATATCAGAGCTCGTTCTGCTGATTTTATCGGTATTGCAACATTGAGTCAGGCAGAAGCATATTTCTATGAAGAAATTATGCCAGACCCAAATGGTATCATCACATCAAGATATAATACTGTTGGTGCAACCTTGGAGAGAACAGAAATCTGTCCTGGACAGAGCGAAACCTTTGTTCCAAAGGCAGAAAACTTCCCAGACAATGCACAGGTTGACTTTACATGGTCATCAGATAATGCAAATGTTGCAACAATCGATGCAACAACAGGTGTTATCACATACACAGGTAAAGCAGGCGTTGTTAATGTTACTCTTACATCAAAATCAAAGATTTATAATGTAGATGGTGTGAAGCCTGAAGACACAACAACTGTTAAAATTTTTGTTAACGGTGGTGTAGAAGAAGAAATTGAAGAAGTTGATACAAACTTCTATCTCACAACATCATTCAAAGTAGGTAACAAATATATTATCGCAAGCTCAAATGTAGCTGGTGATACATCTGCTAATGCAATGTCAACTGAATATTACACAGCTGGCACAACATTGAAGGCTGTTCCTACTACACTTGAAAGTACTGAAAAAGGTATTGCTATTACAGACCCTGCTTCAAATGTTTTGATTCTTGAAGCTGTTGAATCAGGTGTTGACGGTTATGTTAAGCTTAAAGCACCTAATGGTCAGTACCTTGTAATGGCATACAAAGACAGCGCTGGTAATAAATTATCAACAAGATTGATAATTCTTGCTGATGAAGGCGCTCACCTTGATAATCAATACCTCTTTAAGGCTACTAATAATACATTGATAAACCCTGAAGATGCAGGCTTGAATTATCAGGCAAGTACTTCTGGTGGTACTAACAGATGGTCAGTATCAGGTACAAAAGGTACAATTTACATCTACGAATCAACAGCTAAGGAAAGCTCAGGAGATACAGAGATTATTGAAAACGCTTACTATAAGACAACAACTCTTGTTCCTGGAAAGAAATATGTTTTCCATGCAACACATTCAAATGGTACAAATCTTGCAATTGCAAATACAAACAAGAGTGGATATGTTCGATTAGAATGTGCTACTGTAGATGCTCCTGTAAATGATTATATCGTTACAACTAATAACAACATAATCTGGTTGTGCGAAGAAGGTTCAGACGGATATTACTACCTTAAGAACACAGGTAATAATCAGTATCTCTTTACAAGTGAATCAACAGCTACAACTGATAAACGTCAGAGTGGTGTCGCATCAAATAAGGTTCACCCTGAAGCTTCTAATGTAACAAATGCAGAAGATACATTCCTTTTCAAATATGATAGTGCTAAGGGTATGTTATTCTCAAAACAGGTTGTTGATATTAGTTCAGCATATGGTATGGGTAATATCGCTCAATCTTCAAGCGGTTACTATTATATGAGAGCAACTTACCCAGGCTCATCAAGTTCTCCTGTGAATTTCATCACTCTCTATGCTGAACCTGATACTCAGCAGGGCGGTGAAGGTGGCGACGGCGAAGTAATCGAACCATCAGTACAGATTAGAAAAGTTGACTACTTCGGTTCAATTAACATTACAGATGAAATCGAATATCGTTATGGTATCCAGAATGGTGATACAGAACAGCTTTACAGATATGTTGAAGGTATTCAGGATGGATACACATACACATGGTCATCATCAAATACTTCAATTGCAAGCGTTGGTGCTACATCAGGTCTTATTACTTACACAGGTAATGAAGGTTATGTTACATTCACACTTACAGTAACAGGACCAACAAGAGCTTCTGTTACAGAGGTTGCAAAGACAACATTCCGTGTTTCTAACAAAGAAAGTACAGCTGCTGGCGATTATCCTGAATATCCTGACCAGGGTTCAGTAAGTGTCGATAAGCATGCATCTAACGTTGCTGGTGGTACAAACTTCCAGAACTCAGGTGTAACAGAAATCGAACTTTCAGTTACAGGTATTCCTGTTGAAAAGCCTGTTGACGTTGTGGTTGTTCTTGACCACTCAGAAAGTATGAATGCAAATAACAAGCTTCTCAACTCAATCGCTGATACTCGTAACTTCGCACTTCAGCTCTTCAACGCTAATGAAAAGAACAGAATTGCAATCGTAACATTCGACCAGTTCAGATATAACTATGATAATATCGAAAGTACTACAATCGGCAATACGGATTCAGGTACAGAAGATAAGATTATTACAGGTGACGGAACTATCAATAATGCGTTCGTAACAGCTAATGATGTTGAAAAACTCGTTGCAGCTCTTGAAGATACCGAAACAAATAATGTCAGTGGTACAAACTATGACTCTGGTCTTAACTATGCATACAAAATTCTTCAGGCTGCAAAGACTGACCCTAATGCAAATGATGACCAGATTGTTATCTTCATGTCTGACGGTGCTCCAACTAAGTTCAATGGTATGAAGGTTGGCGATTCAGATAATCCAATTCATGAAGCTTGGGTTTTAGGTGACGAATCAAGCTCAGCTCTTGCTCCTTATCTTGCTGATACAACAACTTATCCTGCAGCAGCAAACTTCAATCCTAATGGTGATAACTGGTACGCAGTTGCTATCAAGACTGCAGAAGGTACAGATGTTGAGGGATTACCAAATACATTCTTCTATAATGGATACGACAAGGGTATTGGTGCAAGAATATTCACAATCGGTTATGGTGCTAGAACAGGCTCAACTGAAGAAACAGTTCTTACAACTATCGCTTCAACTCCTGCTAACTATTATTCAGCAACCGACAACCTTCAGGAAGCTTATGACAGCATCCTTAAACAGATTGCATACTCTGCAACTAATGCAGTTGTAACTGACAAGATGGGTGACCAGTTCGACGCTCAGTTCGCAACATCATATAAGATGGGTGGTACAACAATCACTCTTAACCCTGCTCCTAAGTTCGAAATCGGTTCATGGACTACGGACAGCATGGGTAACCGTCTTGAATACTCAGTAAGCGAAACAATTACATTCACAACAAACGACAATGGCTACCTTACAGGTGCTACATCATCACTTCTTGGTGACGGTATTTATGATGAAGCAAACAGTATGATTATTGGTCAGTATGTAACATACGACCTTCTTGAAGAAACATTCACTTGGAATATCGGTGATATTACAAGAAATGAAGTAACACTTAAATACTATGCATCTCTTGAAGGCGCAGCAAATGGTGAAAGAGAAGCTGGCGTTTTCGATACTAACGATTATGCATATGTTACATATGATAACTTCAAGGGTAACGCTTGTCAGAGATCATTCCCAGTTCCAACTCTCGGTTGGAAACAGGCTGCTGTAAGCTATGAGTTCTACCTTGTAAATGACGACGGTAAGCCGGTTAACCTTGCTGGTGTTGAGGTTCCTTTCTCATCAAGAGTTATCATTGGTAATGAACAGACAAAGAGTATTCTCATTAACAGTTCTCTTGAACTTTCAAGCTATACTCTTGTTGCTGCTGATAATCTTCCACAGGGTTATGAACTTTACAACGATATGGCATCTTACTATATTGCTGTTTCAAGTATTGACAACAACAGTAGTGCTGTTATCAACGATACAACTCTTACAACATATTTCCGTGACGGTTCACAAGCTGTAAACGTAAATGGTACTGTTCCAAACGTTACTGACTATGCTAACACAGCGGTTTCATTCGCTGTTAAGAGCACAGGTGGTGTTATTCCTGATTCAGTTGTTATCGACTACGGTCTTCCTGTAAGAATCAGTGTTCGCGGTAATGACTATGAGTACATGGGCGGTCAGCTTACAGCTATCGGCACAACTCTTGCTAATGGTGTTGTTCTTAATACTCAGGGCTACACATCAAGTCAGATGGGTAATGACCTTGACCTTAAATATGGTACAGCTTACATCGACGGTGACACAATCGTTTACACTCCAACAAGCACACAGATGAACGGTGAAGAAACATTCTACTATGAATATTTAGGCACTGACGGTAAGTACTATTACACAACTGTTACTGTAATTCCTGCTGCTAACATCTACTATGAAGAATCATTTATGAATTTCGTTGATGGTGATGGTTATACATGGGAAACTCCAGAGGATGCAACTCCTATTACTGGAAGATTCCAGGCAGAAGACAGACCTGGTAACTTCGCGTTCTCTGAGTATGATGCAAACAATGCGTATGGTAAGGATTCAGCTTATGATGACAGCTACACATATTCATTAGGTAATGCTAAGTACACATCAATTGACAGAAACTCACCTGGTAAAGAACCAACAGCTACTTTCACATTCAGTGGTACAGGTTTTGACTTCTTCAGTGTTACAAATAGTAACACAGGTGCTGTACTTGTAACAATTTATGAAGCTGGTACAACAACAGTCGTGAAGAATTATATGGTT
>JAZOWH010000012.1:0-10565 GCA_045659165.1 Candidatus Fimenecus sp.
TGGCAAAGGACTTGAAATTCATTGAAGAATTTTCACCCCAGATGTGTGGAATAGGTCCATTTATCCCACATAAGGCAACAGAAATTCGTGACTTTCCATCAGGTGCTGTGGAATTGACTTGCTACTTACTTTCAATTATAAGACTCATAAAACCAACCATTTTGCTCCCTGCAACAACAGCATTGGGTACAGCAGAGCAAGGTGGTCGTGAAAAAGGAATCTTGTGTGGTGCAAATGTAATAATGCCAAACTTATCACCACAAAGCGTCCGTAAAAAATATGAACTTTATAACAATAAGTTAATCAGCGGAAACGAATCTGCACAAGAAATAGAAAATCTTAAAAACAGTATGAAAAATATCGGTTATGAGATAGTAACTGATAGAGGCGATATAAAAGTAATCACTGACTAAATCGAAGTCACAATTCTCAGCGGTTACTTTTCCGTCATAAACGCCAAAAATACTCGTTAATACACAAAGTATTGCCTGCGTTTTTTGACGGTTCTGACAAAAAACTATCTCGCTGATAATCGCAACCCGCTTTAATCAGCGATTACTAAAGGAGAAATAGATATGGCATATAATCCAAAATCATTAAAGGCTGAAGAATTTATCAGCGATGAAGAAATACTTGCAACTCTTAGCTATGCTGAGCAAAACAAGCATAACAGAGAGATGATTGAAGAAATTTTAGAAAAAGCACGACCAAAGAAAACAGAAGAAGGCACAGTTTGTGCAGGACTTTCTCATCGTGAAGCAGCAGTGTTGCTTTTGTGTGACCTTCCTGAAATGAATGAAAGACTTTATAAGCTTGCCGAAGAAATCAAACTTGCATTCTATGGAAATCGTATTGTAATGTTTGCACCTCTTTATCTTTCAAACTATTGTGTAAACGGTTGTGTTTATTGTCCTTATCACTATCAGAACAAGCATATCTGCCGTAAAAAGCTTACACAAGAAGAAGTAAGACAGGAAGTTATCGCACTTCAGGATATGGGACACAAGCGTCTTGCTATCGAAGCAGGTGAGGACCCTGTAAACAACCCAATCGAATACATCCTTGAATGTATCGATACAATTTACAGCATCAAGCATAAGAATGGTGCTATTCGTCGAGTAAATGTAAATATTGCTGCAACAACAGTTGAAAATTACAGAAAACTCAAGGATGCAGGAATCGGCACATATATTCTTTTTCAGGAAACATATCACATGGAAAGTTACGAAAAACTCCACCCAACAGGACCAAAGCACAATTATGCTTACCATACAGAGGCTATGGACAGAGCAATGGAGGGTGGCATTGACGACGTTGGTCTTGGTGTGCTTTTCGGCCTTGAACTCTATAAATATGAATTCGTTGGTCTTATGATGCATGCTGAACATCTTGAAGCAGTTCACGGTGTTGGACCTCATACAATCAGCGTTCCAAGAATTAAAAGAGCAGATGACATTGACCCTGATGTATTTGATAACTCAATTTCTGACGAAATGTTTGAAAAGATTATCGCTTGTATCCGTATTGCAGTGCCATATACAGGTATGATTATCTCAACAAGAGAATCAGAAGAGGTTCGTGGCAAGGTGCTCAATATGGGTATTTCACAAATCAGCGGTGCATCCCGTACATCTGTTGGTGGTTATACGGAAGAAGAACGTCCTCACGATTCAGAACAGTTTGATGTTTCTGACCAGAGAACTCTTGACGAGGTTGTTCGTTGGCTTATGGAAAAAGGCCACATCCCATCATTCTGTACTGCTTGTTACAGAGAAGGAAGAACAGGTGACAGATTTATGGCACTTTGTAAAAACGGACAGATTCAGAACTGTTGCCATCCAAATGCTCTTATGACACTTACAGAATTCCTTGTGGACTATGCAAGTGAAGAAACAAAGAAAATCGGTTTTGAGCTTATTGAAAAGGAACTCCAGAAAGTGCCTAATCCAAAAGCTCGAGCAATCGCAATTCAGAATGTAGAAGATATCAAAGCGTCAAACAGACGAGATTTCAGGTTTTAATTATGAGTTTAAATGAAGTTGTATCAGCTGAAAGACTACATATAGGTTTTTTCGGACTGCGAAATGCAGGTAAATCAAGTGTTGTAAATGCTGTAACGGGTCAGGAACTTTCACTTGTTTCTGATGTAAAAGGCACAACAACTGACCCTGTTAAAAAGGCTATGGAACTTTTACCATTAGGTCCTATTGTAATCGTCGATACTCCTGGTATTGATGACGAGGGAACTCTTGGTGAAATGCGAGTAAAAAAGACAAAGCAGGTGCTCAATTATATTGATATTGCTGTACTTGTTGTGGATGCTACATTAGGTCTGCAACAGTTTGACAGGGAAATGCTTGTTCTTTTTGAAAACAAGAAAATTCCATTCGTTGTAGCATATAACAAGGCTGATTTGTTGAGTGAAAATTTTATAACAGACGAAAATTCAATTCTTGTAAGTGCAAAAAACAATACAAATATCAACGAATTGAAAGAGAAAATTGCAAAGGCAGTTAAAGTTCAAAACGAGAATAAAAGAGTTGTGGGTGACTTGCTTGAAAAAGGGGATATAGTTGTCCTTGTTACACCTATTGACTCTGCTGCACCGAAAGGCAGACTTATTCTCCCACAACAAATGACAATCCGTGACATTCTCGACTCAGGTGCAATTCCTGTTGTTACAAGAGAAACTGAACTTGAAAACACTCTCAATGCGCTTAAAGAAAAGCCAAAAATGGTTATAACTGACTCACAGGCTTTTGGTTTTGTATCAAAAATTGTGGGGGATATTCCTTTAACATCCTTCTCAATTCTTATGGCAAGGTATAAAGGAAGTCTTGAAAGTGCTATAAAAGGTGCAGAAAAAATGAAAAATCTCAATGACGGTGATACTGTTCTTATTTCAGAAGGATGCACTCATCATCGTCAATGTGGGGATATCGGCACACAAAAACTCCCTAAATGGCTTAAAGAATATTCAGGAAAAGAACTGAATTTTAAGTTTACATCAGGTAAAGATTTCCCTGAAGATTTAAACGGAGTTTCACTTGTAATTCATTGTGGCGGATGTATGCTGACAGAAAGAGAAATGCAATATCGTCGTCGTTTCTGTGAAGAAAACAATGTGCCAATCACAAACTACGGCACAGCAATCGCCCAAATCAATGGCATATTGGAAAAAAGTTTGCGACCAATAAAATAAAATTAGCAGAGAAGATGCAAAAAATCTTCTCTGCCTTTTTATTGCGTATTCTATTTTACTTTTCTGCTGTTTTGTGGGCTTTTCGCAGTGTTTCGGCAAGTGGAATAATTAAGAATCCTAATGCGAAATTGCCGATACAATGAATTATATCAAAATAAAATCCTGCTGCAATCCAAGCAACCATTCCCTTGAAATCAAGTCCAAACATAAGTGCTTGCGCAGGGGCATAAAGTATTCCATAACACAGTCCGTGTAATGCACAGACTATGGAATATACGGGAATTGCCACTTTTTTGCTCATATTTTTAGGGAGTAACATTGTGATTGCCCAAAGGACAGTCCATATATAAAGATACGGAATCCACCACATATTGAATCCGTTAAAAAGTCCGATTAAAAGCACAAACACATAAATCGGCACAAGTGCTTTTTTGCGATACACAATGGTGTATACAATAGTTAGCATACCAATGAAATGTACATTCGGAAGGGCATCTGTCAGGTATTTTGATACAAACATTATAACGCCTAACAATGCAAAAACTGTAAGGTCAACAAGTCTGCTCTTTTTCATTATGCTTTTGTAGCCACGAATGAATATACTTCACCATCTTTAATCGGAGTTGAATCAACACCGGTCATAGCATATTCACCATTTATATTAAATGCCCAATAAACACCGTCTTCGTTATAGTCATATTTCTGACCGTTAACTGTGTCAACCATAAGTCCGTATGGACCATTTTCACCTGAAATGAGTTTTTCGTTGACGAGTGCTTCGCCAACAGAGTTTTCATTGTCATACTTGACCTGGAATTCCTTTTTTGTACCGTCAAGCTCTGTCACTTCAAAAGTAAATGACTTTTCAACGACTTCCTGTTGGTTTGTGGAAGTTTGAGGAGTTTCCTCGTTTTGATTTTGTCCGCAACCTGCAAACATAAGTACCATAGCCGCAACAAGTACCAATGAAAGAACAGAACGGAAATGATTTTTAATAATTTCTTTCATGCTGTTTCTCTCCTTTTGAGATATTTTATTTTTTATAAAGGCTTTTCCATATATCAGTAACCGTGACAAAGAAAATTTCAGCACCGGGTATTCCGACTTGCAGATTTTTGATGTTTTCGCCTTCTCAAGTTTTCACTCAATGGCTTACCTTACTTTGCGGCAGTAAGTGAAAATATCATATCTGCTTACGGCGACGGACTCGTTCAGGAATTCCACCTGATTCCCCGACATACCGAACCTTTACTCGAAAATTTTATCATAAAATAGTTGTAAAATCAACTTGATTTATTAGATGAATAATATTAAAATATATTTAAATTTTATATGAGTTTCAGGGTGAGAAAAATGAGAAAAAACATAAATTTACCAAAGGAATTCACAATAACTGCACACACAGGCTGTATGAAAACGGAAGAAAATAGCCTTGAATCATTTGAAATGGGTATTGAAAATGGTGCAAATATTGTAGAGTTCGATTTGTATTTTACAGAAAGTGGAGAGCCTGTCCTTTCTCATAATAAGCCTGTTGGTGGAGAGATTACCTTAGATGAAGCATTTAAATATCTTTCCACATTTAAAAGCACAGGAATAAATGTAGATGTAAAGACCTGTGATGCTCTCGAAAAGGTTTATCCAACAGCACAAAAATACGGTGTGGAAGACAGAATTTTTTATACGGGCGTTAAGGATGAATTTGTTGAGCCTGTGAGAAAGAATAGTCCGCAGGTAAAATATTACCTTAATGTTTCTGTTGAAAAATCAAAAGCCAAGGATAACTCTTATCTTATGTCACTTGTTGAAAAGGTGAAAAATGCAGGTGCTGTAGGTATAAATTTCAAGTATACAGGTGCTACAAAGGAGCTTGTAAATGCCTTCCACGAAAACGGCCTTTTGGTTTCAATATGGACAGTAAACAGCAAATTCAGAATGAAAAAAATCCTTTCTTTTGCACCGGATAATATCACAACAAGAAAAACTGATAAATTAAGCAAGATTGTCAAATTTTTTCAGTAAAATTTTAATCGAAATTTGTCAAAATTATTGACTTTTTTGCGATTTTTATTTATAGTTATTTCATACCAATTAGGGTGGGGCGGGAGCACTTTTTCTCGTCAAATCCCAACTATATCTATCGGTTGGAAAGGGGCTGCATAATTGAAAAACAATCCAGTTATTATCGACCTCAAAAACATAAGCGTAAGCTTTGACAATCATAAAATTCTTGATAACATTAACCTTTATATCCGTGACGGTGAGTTTATCACCTTGTTGGGTCCTTCAGGGTGTGGTAAAACTACAACCCTGCGTATTGTTGCGGGATTTTTACAGCAGGATAGTGGCGATGTTATTTTCGAAGGAAAAAATATCAATGGTGTTCCTGCTTTTAAACGACAGGTTAACACCATTTTTCAGCGTTATGCGCTTTTTCCACACTTGAATGTATATGAAAATATTGCATTCGGTCTTCGCCTTAAAAAGTGGAAGGAAAAGGATATAAAAGAAAAGGTAAGTGAAATGCTTACTCTTGTAAATCTTAAGGGGTTTGGCCCTCGTAAAATCGATTCACTCTCAGGTGGTCAGCAACAGCGTGTTGCCATTGCTCGTGCATTGGCTGTTAATCCTCGTGTTGTGCTTCTTGACGAACCTTTGGGTGCATTGGACCTTAAACTCCGTAAGGATATGCAGATTGAACTTAAAAACATTCAGCAGAAACTTGGTATTACATTCATCTATGTTACTCATGACCAGGAAGAAGCACTTTCAATGTCTGATACAGTTGTTGTTATGAATGGTGGCGTTATTCAGCAGATTGGTACTCCACTTGACATTTACAACGAGCCTAAAAATGCTTTCGTTGCTGACTTTATCGGTGAAAGTAACATTCTTGACGGTGTTATGAAAGAGGACTTTACTGTTGAATTCCACGGAATCAAATTCCAGTGCGTTGACAAGGGCTTTAAACATAACGAGCCTGTTGACGTTGTTATCCGTCCTGAAGATATTGACGTTGTTGAGCCTGAAAAGGGTATGCTTCAGGGTACTGTAACATCCGTTACATTTAAAGGCGTTCACTATGAAATTATCGTTGATATTGATAACTTCAAGTGGATGATTCAAACGACAGAAAAAAGTGAAGTAGGAGATGTTATTGGCATCTCTATTAAACCTGATGAAATGCACATTATGAAAAAATCACAGTATTCAGGTCTTTACGGTGATTACAGTTCATTCAGTGACGAATTTGATGAACTTTCTCAAGTGCAGGTGGGTGAGGAATAATGAAAAAAACCTCGCTTCTTCAAAAGGTGATTAACGCACCTTATATGCTCTGGTCGGTGTTATTTATAGTAGCACCGCTCATAATGGTTGCTTATTATGCATTTACTGATTCAAACGGTAATTTTACATTTGACAATATTGCCCAGATTGGAGATTATACAACAACATTTATTCTCTCAATCAGTTATGGTGCTGTTGCCACTGTGATTTGCCTTCTTATTGCGTATCCTTTTGCCTATGCTCTTGCACAGACTAAGGCCTCTTTTCAGCGTGTTGCAACAATGCTTGTAATGTTGCCAATGTGGATGAGCTTCCTTATCCGTACATATTCATGGATTACAATTTTAGGTGAATCAGGTGTAATTAACAGATTTTTAGGTAATTTTGGTATTGAACCACTCAAAATGCTCAATACTGGTGGCGCAGTTATCCTTGGTATGGTTTATAACTTCTTGCCATATATGATTTTACCTTTATATACTGCTCTTTCAAAAATGGACAATTCTCTTGTTGAGGCAGCACAGGATTTGGGTTGTAACAAATTCTACTGTCTTCGTAAGGTTATTTTCCCACTTTCAGTACCTGGTATTGCAAGTGGCGTAACTATGGTATTTGTTCCTTGTGTAAGTACATTCTATATTACACAAAAATTGGGTGGAGGACAGATTACACTTATCGGTGACGTTATTGAAGGTCAGTTCCAGACAGCATATAACTATAACCTGGGTGCAGCACTTTCTCTTGTGCTTATGGTTATGATTTTAATTTGTCTTGGCGTACTCAATTACTTTGCTGATAGTGATGATGACGGAGGTGTGCTTATATGACAAAAACATCTCTTTTATCAAAATTTTATTTAGCACTTGTTTTCGCGTTTCTCTATGCACCAATGGTTGTAATGATGGTATTTTCATTCAACGGAACAGAAAGTACATATATTTTTGAAGGATTTTCACTTCAATGGTATGAAAAACTTTTCCACGACAGAGTGACAATGGATGCGCTTAAAAATACAGTTGTTCTGGCTGTTATTTCAGCGGCTATTGCAACGGTGCTTGGCACTCTTGCTGCTGTTGGTATCAACTCAATGCGTAACAAACATATAAAGTCATCAGTTATGACTGTTACAAATATTCCTATGATGAACCCTGAAATCGTTACAGGTATCTCAATGATGCTTTTGTTCGTGTTTGCAGGTGTAATGTTCAATAAACGTGATGTTTTAGGATTCTGGACAATTCTTATTGCTCATGTCACTTTCCAGTTGCCTTATGTTATTCTTTCTGTTTTACCGAAGCTTCGTCAGACTGACAACAGAATTTATGAGGCAGCACAGGATTTGGGATGTCCACCTGTACAGGCGTTTTTCAAGGTTGTTTTCCCTGCGATTTTACCGGGAATTATTTCAGGTGCAATTATGGCATTCACATTGTCACTTGATGACTTCATAATCAGTTACTTTACAAACGGACCTGATTTCCAGACATTACCAATTCACATCTTCTCAATGACAAAGAAGAGAGTTAAACCGGATATGTATGCACTTTCTACTCTCATTTTCGTCGCTATGCTTGTGCTTCTTATCCTTATGAATGTGGCACAGTCACGCTCTGATAAAAAGCAGAGAAGAAAACAGAAGGAGGAATCTTAATGAAAAAGTTTTTCTCCTTGATAATTGCTGTTTTAGTAATTTTGTCTGCGTTTATAATTCCTGTTTCTGCGAATGATGAACTCTTTTCAAAGGAAACTCAGGAGTATTACAAAAACCTTGGTTTGCAGGGTACAGTCCTTAATGTTTATAACTGGGGCGAGTATATAGATGATGAGGAAATTGATGTAATTACTGAATTTGAACATCTTACAGGCTGTGATGTGAATTACACTACATTTGAGTCAAACGAAAATATGTATTCAAAGCTTTCAGGTGGTGGTGTCAGCTATGACATTATAATTCCATCGGACTATATGGTTGAACGCCTTATTTCCGAGGATATGCTTTTGCCACTTGATTACAATAATGTGCCTAATTTCGCAAAATACTTTGATAGTGAAAAGTATGGTTATCTTATTGAAAACGGTATAAGTGATTATGCTGTTATATATAATGTGGGAACAACAATTCTCATTTACAACAAAAATTTTGTAAGTGAAGAGCCGGACAGCTGGAATGTTCTTTGGGATGAACAATACAAGGGCGAAATCCTTATGTTCAATAACCCACGAGATTCATTTGCTATTGCGCAGTTTTTGTTGGGTCAAAGTATCAACACAACTCAAAAGGCCGATTGGGATGCAGCGGCAGAGCTTCTGATGGAGCAACGTAAAAAGGTTAAGCCTGAATATGTTATGGACGAGGTCTTCATCAAAATGGAAAGTGGCGAATATGCTTTCGCAACATATTATGCCGGTGACTATGAATTGATGGCAGAGAATAACCCTGATTTGGGATATGTTTTTCCAAAAGAGGGTGTAAATACATTCTATGATGCAATGTGTATTCCGACTGCTGCCCAGAATAAAAAAGGTGCTGAGGCATTTATTAACTTTATGTTAGAGCCTGAAATTGCACTTGCAAATGCAGAATATATTTATTATGCAACACCAAATAAGGCTGTTACAGAAAATCCTGATTATTCACTTGCAGACAGTGAGGCAATATATCCCGATAATCTGAAAAACACACAGGCATTTCACAATTTGCCAACAGATACTTTGCAGTATATGAACTCTTTGTGGATGAAGGTTAAGGGTGAAAATGATGCCAAAGGACTTTATATAGGCTTTTTCTCAGTAATTGCCATAGTTGTGGTAATCATAATCGCAAATATCTTAAAGAAAAAACGTATGGCAAAGTTTTATAACGTATAATACAGTATGGCGGGGTATTGACCCCGCCTTTGTCATTATATATAATTATATCGGTGAACATTATGACAGAAAAACAAAAGCGCTTTGATGAATTATCACAAAGAGCCAACGACCGTGGATATACAGTATTTTCCGATTTTTTGGGACTTTCCGAAATTTCGGAACTTTCTGCTATGCGTTTTTCTGCACCTGTAACCTTGTGGGGAGGATACGAAGAAGCCGAAAGATGTGTTGCCTGTTTCGGTGACAGAGATTATTTTAATGATAACTCGGATTATCCTATAAAATGTGTCCTGATTAAACCCGTTAATCAAAAATTTGCCGATTCGCTTTCTCATCGTGATTTTTTAGGCTCACTTATGGGACTTGGAATTCGTCGTGAAGTGCTTGGAGATATAATAATCAGTGAAAATTGTGGCTATCTCTTCTGCCTTGATACAATAGTCGATTATATAATTGAAAATCTGACACAGGTAAGGCATACAACGGTGAATTGTAGTGTGACAAGGGAAATTCCAAAAGATGCCTTGCCACAACCTGAAAATCTTGAAATAATAGTTTCATCTGAAAGACTTGATGTAATAGTTTCTGCTATTTATAAAATGTCACGAAGTCAGGTCTTGCCTATATTCCATACGGAAAAGGTTTTTGTGAATGGTGCAATTAGAACAAGCCCATCAGCAACTTTAAATATTGATGACAAGGTTTCTGTTCGTGGCTTTGGCAGATTTATTTATAAAGGTGTTCTTCGTCACACTAAAAAAGACAGACTTGTTATAAGTGTTGAGGTGTTTTAAATGATTACAATGGAACAGAAACTTCGTGATGTAAGAAGAGATAAAAGTGCAAATTTTTGGCTTGAAAGCTATTCTTCTGTGCCTGAAATCAATAGAATTTTACGCCTTTTTGAGCCTTTTAAATTCAGTACCCTTGAGAGATTTGCACCAAAAGGACTTAAAGGATTTGCGGAAGATTTAGTCAAATATTTTAATGGAGAAGATAATGTAATACCTGTGACCGATTCCCGTAGTATTCTTTTGTGGGATGAGAAAGATATTCCATTTTATGACGGAGAAAGAAAACCATACATAGTACCATTTCTTTTGGAAAATAAAAAAGCACCTGCTGTTGTGATTGCACCTGGTGGAGCATATCTTCATGTGTGCATGGGGCATGAGGGTGTTGATATAGCACAACGATTCAATGA
>JAZOWH010000013.1:0-1762 GCA_045659165.1 Candidatus Fimenecus sp.
GATTGTTGGTTTTTCTTCATCAAGAGCACCCTGATGAGAAGCACTGTCAATTCCCAAAGCACCACCTGAAACAATTGTGAATCCAATTTCTGCCATAGCAGATGACAATGCTCTTGCAACGCCTTTGCCATAGTCCGATGCTTTTCTTGCGCCAACAACTGATATACACAATTCATTTTTCAGAACTTCCACATTACCATCAACATATAAAACCAAAGGCAAATCCTGTAATGTAAGCAGTTGTTCAGGATAATATTCACTTGAGGGAGTAACAATCTTCCAACCTCTGGAAATTGCTGTATCATAAATTTTCTGAGCATCTTCCAACGAATATGCTTTCAGTTTTTCAAGTTGCCTTTTTGTAACCACATCAAGGGAAAACACCTCATTAAAACTTGAAGCATAAATCTCATAGGGATTCCACTCGTAATATGTAATCAAATCAAGGCAACTGGCACCTGGACCTAAACCACAGGACATCCAAATCCAATACAAATCGTAGTTCATCTTGCCATTTCCCACATTATAATTGATGCAGCGGCAGCAGCATTCAAAGACTCTGCTCTACCATCCATTTTAATAGTAATTCTGTCACTACATTTTTCGATTATATCTTTTGAAACACCATTACCCTCGTTGCCGATTACGCACATTGCACCAACGGAAAAGTCAATGGTAGTAACACTTTTTGCATCCCTGTCAGGGACAGTTGCAAACACGTCAATTCCCAATGCCTTGCATTTCTCAATTTCTGTTTCAAGACTTTGACAAATACAAACAGGGAGTCTGAAAAGAGCGCCCATTGATGCTCTCAATGCCTTGGGATTATATATATCACAGCCACCAAAAATCACCATTCCATCAAATCCCAAAGCTTCAGCAGTACGAGAAATCGCACCTAAGTTATCAGGATTCTGAATAGTATCAAGGGCAATATATTTTTTCCCTTTTTCATACTCAAAACTATTCTGCTTCATTTTAACGGTACAAACAACACCCTGTGGTGTTACAGTATCACTTATAGATTTAAGCACATCATTGCTGACTGCATAAAAATTTTCACAGCCATTTTTTAATGATGTAATTTCGTCACCGTATTTTTCAGCACAGTTTTCAGTACAAAAAACGCTTTGAATTTCACATCCACTCAAAAGGGCATCAAGACAAAGACGGACACCTTCCACTACAAAAAGTCCGCTATTTTTTCTGTCCTTTGACGAAGTCAAAAGTACCTTTACTTCTTTAATTTTAGGGTTATTTTTAGCATTTATTACAATATCAAACATAATTTATAAAACGGAAAAACCACGCGTGAGGAATTCCCCAAGCGTGGTTAAATCATTATTTAAGAGCTTCTTTTGCTTTTTCTGTAAGAGCTGTAAATGCTGCAGCGTCAGCAATTGCAATCTCTGAAAGCATCTTTCTGTTAAGGTCAATACCAGCTTTTTTAAGACCGTTGATGAATGTTGAGTAGTTCATACCGTTCATCTTACAAGCAGCTGAAATTCTTGTAATCCAGAGCTTTCTGAAATCTCGTTTCTTCTGCTTTCTTCTGATGTAAGCATAGTTACCGCTCTTCATAACTGCCTGTTTAGCTGTTCTGAAAAGCTTGCTCTTTGAGCCATAGTAACCTTTAGCGAGTTTTAATACTTTATTTCTTCTTTTGCGAGTCATCATCGCACCTTTAACACGTGCCATTTCTCTTTACCTCCGATTTAATAGATACATTTATATGTTACTTTCGCTTCGATTAAGTCGGATC
>JAZOWH010000014.1:0-1933 GCA_045659165.1 Candidatus Fimenecus sp.
TCGTAGGAATTACCCTGTTTAGAATAATACTGATTTTTTTTCTTAGAATACACATATTATGCTGAATATCAACATGAGAGCATAGCGAAAAAGAATTATGAAACAGGAGGTAGTAAATTTTTCGTAGAACATCTCTATAAGCTTGAGTTGTTTAAATAATACGTGTTATGAGATTCTAAGCCCTTTCAGAATCTCATCACTTCTGATACCATTGGTAAACTTGTCCGATTTATGTAAGAAATTTGGCACACGCTGGCACACGTGTGCCGAAACGTGTGCCAAATCTACTATATTTCAAATATGTCTGTATGTAGCATAACTAAACGGAAACAACCAGAATTATAGTTATAACTTTCGCAAGTTAAGTTGTTTCCGATTGTTTCCGTGTTATTGAGTAGTATTTGAGTTTGCTGCTCTTATTTCCCGATGCAAAATATTATTTGCCCACACAAAAATTAAGTATTAAACATCATATGTCATTTGTAACTTTATGTATATCAATTTATTACAGAAATTAGGATTTCCCTAAACTTGTCTTCATTTGACACATAAGTGACATCTAAGTGACGAGAATCTCGTTACCATTTACAAAGATAAGCATTTTATTTGAAATAACAGCAAAGTTAAATCTCTTCTCCTGTGATTTTATCATAGTCATTCTTTGTAATTTTTATATTTGTTTGTATTTCAATTTGAAGGTTATTACTTTGTCACTTTGTCACGCTTTTACACATGTAAAGACTGTTTTGTTCTTTGTATATTCTTGTTGTTATAAATACAACAATTAATAATAAGTTTACTTGTAAGCCAAAAGAAAAATCTCTCAGCAGGCATAAATATAAATATAGGTTTAGTTTAGTTTGGATATATATACAAAAGGGATAAACTAAACCAAATTAAACCACTTTTGATATAGTATACTGAATGTTTTTCTTTTGGCAAACAATGAATTTCAATCCTCAAATGCTTTGTTGTTGCAGTTCGTGCAGTTTGCAGTTTTTGCAGTTTTGCAGGAAATAGGGTCAGAAAGTGCAAAAGTGCAAAAAATGCAAGGTGCAACAGGGATGATTGTTTTGCACTTTCTCATGTTCTGAAAACTTTCCCTTATGATTTCAAGTGATGCGGTTGCGGTAAGTCGATGTATCTGGCAGGTGTGTTTTTGCTTTCCTCATCCTCTCTTTTGGCACACAAAAACTTTACTTTGTCAGCTCCAGCAACTCACTGAAATCATCTATCGCCCAATCTGCATCAGCAAGACTTTCCCTGCTGCCGTTGCCGTATGTCACCCCACAAGTCATAGTACCGGCATTCTTTCCCATCTGTATATCAAATATAGTATCACCAACGACAAGAGTCTCTTCTGCCTTGAAACGGAAAATGCCAAGTATCTTGTTCACAGGTTCAGGATTGGGCTTGCCTTCTTTTACATCATCAGCACCAAGAATATAACTGATTAGCGATGACAGCCCAAGCGATTCCACATACTGAGCAAGTGAAGCATGACTACGGCTGCTTGCTATGGTCAGCGTTATGCCACGTTTTTTCAGTTGCTCCAATGTTTCTGAAACATGAGGATAAAGGGTGACGGCTCCATCTGTGTTAAATGTATAAAACAGTCTTCGGTATGTTTCCGCATACAGTTCCCCAATGTCACCACATTCAGGAAACAGCACAGCCGGAATCTCAATCAGTCTCAGACCGATCATGGCGGCACATTCTTCGTTAGAACGAGCCGGCAAGTTCAGTTCTTTGATGGTAGCCTGCATGGTCTGGATGATGACAGCTGCTGTATCACCTAGTGTACCGTCAAAATCAAGTATGATGTTTGTTATCTTTTTCATTCTTGCTTTTCTTTTCAGTGTGCAAAATTACTAAAAATTCACCTCTTCCAATAAAGACAGCTTCCTCTTTCACGTTAAACATCCTTTTTCTG
>JAZOWH010000015.1:0-4920 GCA_045659165.1 Candidatus Fimenecus sp.
GCTATATGACAGTTGATGATATGACTATTGAAGATTTGGCAGATGGCACATTTGACAGTAATTCGATCAGCACATATGACTTTGTTGAATCAGGAACAGTAACTCTTAATGGCAAGTCATATATCTGTGATGTTTATATGACAGGTACAGATACTGTTAAGTATTACTATAATTCAAATGAGAATCTTGTTAGAATCGAAAAAATCGGCAAACGCGATTCTGTCATCACAGAAATCAAATCAATGAAAAATACTGCTGACAGTTCAAAAATCAAAAAACCAAAAGGTATTGATATAACAGCTCTTGCAGGATAATATTGTTTCTGTCACCCTAAGGTAACTTGATGTTTCAGGTTACCTTTTTTTGTTGACTTTACGAAGTTTATGTAATAAAATATAAAGAATAGGAAAATTATGTGGTTTTTTAGATGAATTAATTGCATTCGGGGTGATGCTTTGAGTTTAGGGTTAAGAAATTTTCAATTAGAAGAATTGAGAATGTTAAAAGCTGTTTCTGAAAAACTTAATAGTGCAAGTGTACAGTTCTATTTAATCGGTGGAAGCTGTATTGGAGCATTACGACATCAGGGCTTTATTCCTTGGGATGATGATATTGATGTGGCTGTTATGCGAAAGGATTTTGACAAGGCTGAAAAGGCGTTGTCAGAGCTTAACGATAATATGATGTATGATGCGGTGGAAAGTCATGTTATTGCTGATGCACCGATTGGTCATGTTTATTCTCTTGACTATGAATCTATGGACGAAGCACCACGTATTGATATTTTTGCCATTGATAATGTACCTGATGGAAATATGGCAGAAAAATTCCAAAAGCTCTGTTCAATGATTTATCATGTCTGCGTTTTGCGAAGACCTGCAGAAAACAGAGGCAAACTAAAAAGAATATTTACATATGTTATTTGTAAGTTCTTTCCTAATTTCCTTTTGAACTTTTTACAGAAAATGTCATACAAAGGTGTAACCATGTGGAAAGACAAACCTACAAAGTATGTTTGTAATATATATGGTGTCAGCGGTGATAAGGAAAAAGTACCTGCCGACTTTTACGGTACTGCAAGGTATGTTCCTTTTGAAGACACTGTGATGCCGATACCTGAAAAGGCAGAAGAATATAACACACAGATTTATGGTAATTTTATGGAATATCCGCCAGAAGAACAGCGGGTACCTTCTCATTTTGGAAAATTAAACGGGGGAAATTGAAGATGAATAAATTAATTCTTGAAGACGAATTATCAGAAATAACCGGGTTTTATAAAAAGTTAACAGGCACATATATGCACCCACCAAAATTTGTGGGTATCAGCAAAAAAGGAAGATTCCTTTATGAAAATGCTGTTGTTGTAAGTGATATGAACCCATTGGGTAACCTTGCATTCCCTGCAATGGTTTCAATTAAGAATAAGGGATTATTATCATCAGTAAAAGGATATTCAGTTTATGACGGCATCCTTAAATTTGCTGATTTCGAATATGAACCTGATTCACTTGCTCATATTGAGAGTATTGATACTGCACCAGTTGTCAATAAGTGTGCGTTTACACTTTGTCTTGACTGTGAAAAGGTTGAATCAAAAGAAGCATGGATTGATGCAATTAACAAGGTGGTTGAATACGCAGGGAAGGGTAAGGATAACAAATGTACTGTTCTTGCAATACTTCCTGAATATCCTGCAATCCCTGATGAAGAAATCAATAGCCTTTCAGAGCGTGAATTCAGTTACTTTATGGAAAAGTACATTGAGAATCCAACTGAAGGCCAGAAGTTCTATGTTGAGATTGAAAAACTTTGTCGCAAAATCGTAAATGATGGTTTTGATAATCTTAACCTTATCCGTGTTGATAATCTTTTTGGACCTGATTCAAACCAAATCAGAATATTTGATATTGAAAAATGCATCAATGAAGCATACTCAACAGGTGTTATGAATATTACAACAAGTGATTATGAAAATGTAATTTCTTGTTCTTATGTAAGAGATGCAATTTGTTTTGGAATTCAGACACTTTATTGTGGTCGTAAGGGACAGGTTTATAACTTCTGTTCACATCTTACAAGTATTGCTAATATCAAGAGCACAATCAGAAATAATTTCAAGGAACAGCTTTCTCTTAATGTTCAGTCATCAGTAGTTGAGAAAACTTATTACCGTTGCCTTAACACATTAAAGTTCTTCCAGTCAGGTTGGAAAAAGGGTAAGCATCTTCCACTTTCTGACGCTCTTTATAGAACTGTTTGTAATTTAACAGGTGAAAAGGATAACAACAAGAATAACATCGCAATTTATTCAGGTAAGCTTACTCGTATTAAGGACCTTGAACTTATGATGCTCAAGGATATTGATGATATCTGTAATGCAAATGACATTAAGTATTTCCTTTGCGGTGGTACAATGCTTGGCGCAGTCCGTTATGGTCACAGCATTCCATGGGACGATGACCTTGATATCGGTATGCTTCGTAAGGACTTTGATAAGTTCCGTAAGGCTGCATTGGAACAGAATAAAGATATCTATAACTATTCAAGTTACTGGAACAGAAGTGGTAGCCATTATATAGTTGATAAAATCCGTCTTAATGGTACATATCTCTCAACAAGATATTCTTCAATTCACGAATATCCTGATGGATTGTTCATTGACGTGCTTGTTTATGACCAGACAAGTAACAATAAGTTAATCGGTAAACTTCATAGTTATGCAGTTCATGTTCTCTCAAAGATTATTGAGGTTAGATGGTATAACAGACCAAGAAGAAATCCTAATTTCAGAAAAGAAATGGTTCTTCTTCCATTTATCAGAATTATCCCACTTAATGTATGGCACAGCCTTTATGAGTTTACATTAACTCTCTTCAAAAACAAGAAAAATGCAAAATATGTAATTGACAGTACAGGTAAGTTACAGAAAAAAGGTCCGTTCTCAATCGAAGGTCTTGAAGATGTTCAGCGTGTTGACTTTGATGGTGGATTTAAAGCACCAATTCCAGAGGACTATACAAATTATCTTACATTTGACTACGGCCCTGGTTATCTTCCTGAACCACCACTTACAAAGAGAGCAGCACCACATAACTTTGCTCGTATCGACCTTGGTGAATATGTTTTTGAAACAAGAGAAAAGCCTGAATTCAGAGATGTTAATGTTTGTGGTGAATTGTTTGAAAAAGAAATATAAGTCCTGATTTTAAGATTTTATAGGAGAATTTTGTATGAAATATCGTGCACTTGTAACTGCTGAAATGATAAATCCAATGCTTGACAGATTCAAGGATGAGATTGATTTTGAATTCGACGGATATTGCATTGACCATGAGGTTATGCCTCATAAAGAATTGATTGAAAGAATAAAGGATTATGATATCCTTATCTGCGAATACGATACAATTAACAGAGAAGTTTTTGAAAATGCAAAGAATCTTAAACTTATTATCTGTTGCCGTGGTGGTGTAAAGTCTGTTATTGACCTCGAAGCTGCTATGGAAAAGGGTATCATTATCTGTAACAATGGTGGTAGAAATGCAAACGCTGTTTCTGACCTTACTATGGGTTATATTCTTGACTTGACAAGAAATATTACATTGACAAATAATCTTATCTTTAATCGCGTTATTACAACTGATGTTAAATCAAAGCCTGATGAATATCAGGATACTGTATGGGGACTTGATAACGATTCTCCATTTATCCGTTTCAGAGGAACAAGTATCAATTATATGACACTTGGACTTGTTGGTTGTGGTTGTGCAGGTCAGCTTGTTGCTAAAAAGGCAGAGGCTTTCGGTATGAAGGTTATTGCGTATGACCCATATATTGACCCTGCAAAAGTTCCTGAATCAGTTGAACTCGTTGGTTTTGATGAATTCTTAAGCCGTGCAGATGTTGTAAGCCTTCATTGTATCGTTTCACCACAGACAAAGAATATGTTCAATAAGGAAACATTCGCAAAGATGAAAAAAGGCTCATATTTTATCAATACTGCTCGTGGTGAGCTTGTTGTTGAAGAAGATTTGATTGAAGCACTCAATTCTCATCATCTCGCAGGTGCAGCACTTGACGTTACAGTTAAAGAGCCTATCGCATCTGACTGTCCATTACTTGATGCAGAAAACCTTATCATCACACCTCATATTGCAGGTTCAGCTTATGATGTTCAGGTTTGTGGTACACAGATGGTTTGTGATACTCTTGAAGATTGGCTTAAGAATATCAAACCAAGAAATTGTGTTGTATACAAATAAATAGGGGAAGGGTATAAGAAATGTCATCTATTGGAATTATTCTCGCAGGTGGTATCGGCTCACGCTTTGGTGCCGACAGACCTAAACAGTACTGCAAAATATTCGATAAAGAAATGATTTGGTATTCAATCGATGCTTTCCGTCAGGCAAAGAGTATTGATGATTTTATTGTTATAGTTGATGCCAACGAAATGCAGAGTGGCAGACTTGCAAAGGATTACGGTGTAACTCTTGTTCAGGGTGGTAGCACAAGAAACGAATCATTCAAAAATGCACTTGATTATATCAACAAGACTTTTCCTGATTGCGAAAAGATTATTGAAAACAATGCAGCTTGTCCTATGATTACTCCTGAACTCATTGATGAGTTTATGGGACTTCTTGACGAGTATGATTATGTAAACACTGCATATAAAATCACAGACGCTTTGGGTTCATATAAAGACAGAATTGCAAATCGTGAGGATTTCTATCTTATCCAGGCACCTGACGCATATCGTTTTCCACTTCTTTATAAGCATTTTGATAAGGATTCAGAACTTTGTCATCCTGCTCATCAGCTTCCACTTTCTGCAACAGAGTATCGCTATTTCGATTATAACGATAACTATAAGGTTACATATCCTGACGATATCAAAATCGTTGAAATGATGATGAA
>JAZOWH010000016.1:0-7612 GCA_045659165.1 Candidatus Fimenecus sp.
GAAGAAGTAATCGAAGAAATTCCGTCTTTTGAAGAAAAACAGGAAGACGTAATACAAGAACTTCCATCTTTTGAGGAAGAGCAGGGAAAAGTAATAGAGGAACTTTCACCTTTTGAAGAAAAGATAAATGTTATCGAAGAATTTCCACATATTGTTTTTGAGGAAAAAAAGGAAGAAAAAACAGAAGAAATTGTTACTGCTAATGAAGTAGCGGAAGTAAAACCTGTTGAGCAGAAAAAGGTGAACGAACAAAAGGAAGAGGAAACAGTTCAGGAGAAAAATCCGGAACCCCTTACAAAGAAAGACCACTTTACAGTTATCCTTGCTTTGGTGGCACTTTTATTTGCTATTGCCTTTGTGTGTGTTAAATTCTTTTTACCTATAAATAACAATAATGCTGAAGTGCCAGAAACCACAACTGAAGCAAGTTCAAAGCTTTCAGAAATTCAGGTTGTACGTCAGGGTTCTGACGATAACTATATCCAGTCTGATTTGAAGAACGTTTATTATTCATTTTCGGGTAAAAACGAAGTAAAATATTATGAATATGACAACAACACAATGAAACCACTTCATGTAGCGGGAATTGTCAGTTCTCAACTTTCTATGGGTGACAGTGATTTGCCGATAGAACTCAGTTATGTAAAAACAGATAGTGGTGTTTTTGGCATTACTGTTTTCCGTTCAGAAGATAATCCGGGAAGCACTATTCACAATGTAATAACATTTAAACTTGTTAATTTACCTGAAAAGCATAGTGCAGATGGAAAGGCGCTCTTGCTTGCTGTTGCAAATTCGGAATCTGCATCAAGAAGATATAATCTTTGGACAGATAGCTTTGTTGTTGACCTCAACTCAGGTGAAGCTACAAGATTTTTAACAGCTAATCAGGATAGCGAGTCATATTCAGTTGCTTATTCAGTACTTACAAATTCTGCCTTTGCTACTGATGGTGAGATGATTCCATTCTTTACAACAAGAGAATATGAGGATGGCAGTGGCAAGAAAGACCTTTTTGTAAAAAATGGAGAAGAGGAATCTTTGTTTGCAACAGATGTGTATGGTGAATATCTTTATGCTGATAAAGATGTGATTGCATATCTCAAAATGACTGCAACTG
The DNA here is from genome assembly GCA_045659165.1 of Candidatus Fimenecus sp. Lineage (GTDB taxonomy): Bacteria > Bacillota > Clostridia > Oscillospirales > Acutalibacteraceae > Fimenecus. The sequence goes on from JAZOWH010000016.1 coordinate 1,121, forward strand.
GGTTTGATGTTGTAAAGAAAGAGGATTCAAAGGAAGAAAAACGCGTATTCTCTTTATACGGAAGTTTTAGCACAGATTATCTTTATCATCAGGAATATATTCTCAACAAATACGATGGTAAGTTGTACAATGCAAAAACTGGTGAAGAAATTGCTTTGGCAGGATATAGAATGGCAAGTGCAGATATGATGAGTATAAGCCCTGATGGAAGATATCTTGTTGTTCTTGGCACAGTCAATAGTGCTGCTGATTATCAGGTGCATGTGTTTGATTTGGAAAAGAATGAGTATGCAAAATTTGAGGACTTAAACTTCTCTCGTCACTATAATCTTACTTTTGTAGACGATACAAAAGTTATGTATATGGTGGTTGACCCTCATAAGGGATATGAGCATGTTATTGTTGACGTTTCAAAAGCTTTTTAAAATAAAACATATCAGACAGGGCGTAATAAACTCTGTCTGATTGTTGAAAATAGACTCAAAATCATTGTTTTAATAGATTTTTTTGTACAAAACGTAAAAAGTGAAAAAAATTGAAAAAAACACTTGCATTTTAGGGAATGTTCTGTTAGAATATCTCTTGCGTTCACGAGATAAAGAGTTTCGTGAGTCGGTGTTGATTGCGATGAGGGTCCACCTGTTCCCATCCCGAACACAGTAGTTAAGCTCATTTGCGCCGAAGATACTTGGCTGGAAGCGGCCCGGAAAAATAGGTAATGCCGACATGAACTAAAGCGTCTGTCCAATAGGATGGGCGCTTTCTTCTTTTTATTACATCAGACTATATTTTCTTTATGTGGGTATTGTATAATATCCACTTTTTTGTTATAATAAAATAGATTATATTTGATTTTATTTCTTGTTATATAAAAATGTATTTGGGAGATGTTGAAATGTTATTTGCACAGGATATTGGTATTGATTTAGGTACTGCTAATACTATTGTATATCTTAAGGGTAAGGGTATTGTTCTCCGTGAACCATCAGTTGTTGCTGTGAATGAAAAAACAAACCCACCATCAGTTGTTGCTGTTGGTAACGAAGCAAAGGATATGATTGGTCGTACACCAGGTTCAATTACAGCAGTAAAGCCATTAAAAGACGGCGTTATCATCAATTCTGAAATTACATCTGATATGCTTAAAGAGTTTATAAGAAAGGTAATCAACAAAACACCTTTTGTAAGAGCAAGAGTTCTTATCTGTGTTCCATCAGGTATTACAGAGGTTGAACGAAAGGCTGTTCATGATGCTGCAAGAGATGCCGGTGCAAAATATGCATCTCTCATTCACAAGCCATTGGCTGCAGCTATCGGTGTTGGTCTTCCTGTTACAGAGGCTGTGGGAAGCATGATTGTTGACGTGGGCGGAGGAACAACAGAAGTTGCCGTTATTTCATACCGTGATATTGTTACTGCAAAGTCAAGCCGTATCGCAGGTGACGACTTTGATGAGGCAATTATTGAATACATAAGAAAGAAGCATAATGTTCTTATTGGTGAAAGAACTGCCGAAGAACTCAAAATTAAAATCGGTTCAGCAATGAGTTATGACGGTGAAGGTGCAATGGATGTAAGAGGTAGAAACCTTGTTGACGGACTTCCTAAAAATATTGAAGTTACATCAGAAGATGTTCGTGAAGCAATTGCAGAACCAGTTTCACAGATTGTTGATGCCGTTCGTTCAACGCTTGAAAAGACACCTCCTGAATTATTGTCAGATATTGTTGACAACGGAATTATGCTTACAGGTGGTGGAGCATTGCTTCGTGAGTTGGACAAGCTTATTGAAAAAGAAACAAAGATTCCTGTTCATGTAGCACCATATCCAATGGATTGTGTTGCAACTGGTATGGGTATGTGCCTTGAAAAAGGTAACATCTAATTTTTCGGAGAGATTTAAATGAACAATTTCTTTAAAAGCACAACCTTTAAAGTTCTGATAACCGTGGCTGTTGTACTTCTCAGTGCAACGGTCCTTGCTACTGTTGTGTCTGGTTCAACATCACCACTTACAAATGTGGTGGGATTAATCACAACTCCAATGCAGGATATGGCGTCATATTTCTCCGCGAAGTTTGATAATTTTTCAGGTGGATTTATTTCATCAAGAGCATATCAGGAACGTGTGGCAGAGTTGGAACAGCAGGTAGCCGATTACCAAAGCCAATTGGTTGACTATGAAAATACAAAGAAAAAACTTGAATCTTATGAAGAATTTCTTGAAGTAAGAGAAAAACGACCTGATTACACGTGGACTTATGCAACTGTAATTGGACGAGATTCAGCAGATATTTTTGGTTCATTCACATTGGACAGAGGTTCTGTTGATGATGTTAAGGTTGACGATGCTGTAATTTCTGGCGAATATCTTATTGGTGTAGTTACTGAAGTAACGGCTACATCATGCGTTGTTCGTTCAGTTTTTGACCCATCGGTAAATATTGCAGCATATGAAATCAGAACAGGTGAATTGGGATATGTTTCAGCAACCTATGATTTGTCTGTTGGTGAAAAATGCAAACTTGCAGGGCTTGATACAAAAACTGCAGTTTCAGAAGGCGGAATTGTTTGTTCAGCAGGTACAGGAGGAATTTTTCCGAAAGATTTAATTATCGGTACAGTAACTTCTGTTGAGCAGAGTGAAACAGACTTGTCCTCTTATGCTATTGTTGAACCTGTTGTTAATTCAAAAGAAATTCACGACTGCTTTATCATTACTGCTTACGAGGAAAAATAAAAGGCTATGAATGTTCAGACGAAAATAAAAACAAAGCGTTATCTTACCTACGCTTTAATAATATTTCTGGCACACATTCTGCAGAATATAGTTCCCATATTTCCTGAATCAGCATCAGTAAGACCTATTTTGCTGATTCCCGTTGCAGTTTGTATCGCAATGTTTGAGGGTGAACTTGTCGGTGCCGTTGCGGGCATATTTGCAGGTATGCTGTGGGATACAGTTACAGTTACTGCCGATGGTTATAATGCCTTGTATCTTATGATTGCTTGTGCAGTTTGTGGCGTGCTTTTGCGAATTTTTATGCGTAATAACATTATTACGTATTTTATTATGAATTCGGGTATTACATTTATATATCTTGTTTCTTATGTGCTGTTCTTTATTTCTGCAAGAGGAATTGATGGAGCAGGATACGTTTTCTTCAGATACTATCTTCCTATGGGTGTTTATTCATTTATTCTTACACCTTTGTGGTATTATCTTGTAAGAGCAGTTTACAGAAAGTTCTCATTTGACTATACGGAATATTAAAAAGAAAGGACGGTGATAAAAGTGAGAGGAGCATACAGTTTTAAAATGCGTGCAACAGCATTTGTTGTGGCTGTTTTGTTTGTGATTTCATTGTTTATTGCCGACCTTTTCAGAATTCAGGTTATTGATGCACAGGAATATGCATCACAGAATATTTATTACTCCTCAGCAAATACAGAAATTAAGGCAATCCGTGGTCAGATTCTTGATACTAACGGAAAAGCACTTGTTTACAGTTCTCAGTCTAACACGATTTATATTGACGGTTCATATTTCCCAAGAGCATCAAAAAAACAAGAGAGAAACAAGATTATGCTTTCTCTTTTAAAGTTGCTTAAAAAGAATGAGATTGAATATAATCATGATGACTTTATAACAATCGAAGACGGTGAAATCAAATACACAGAAAATATTGCAAGTGTACGAAAAAAACTTTTTGCTAAGGATTATCTTAATCTTAATATGTATGCAACTGCAAAAAACTGCTTTGATGCATTGTGTGATTATTATGAGTTGGATAAAATGTCAGAAAAAGATGCAATAATGCTTGCTAATGTGTATGTTGCAATGACAAGGGCGGATTTCTCAAAGAATAATCCATACACTCTTGCTGAGAATGTTCCTACAGAAGTGGTTTCACTCATAAAAGAGCAAAGCAGATTTTATACGGGCATAGAAGTCCGCATTGATACTAACCGTGAATATTATGATGGTGAAATTGCACCACATATCATTGGATATTATGACTATATAAATGCAGAGGAATATTCTGCAAAAACAGAAGCATATAAAGAAGCACTTAATGACGAAACTCTTACAGAAGAGGAAAAAGAGTTACTGAAACGTCGTGCTTATGGTATGACTGACAAATTAGGTAAATTTGGTATAGAAAGTGCTTTTGAAGACGAATTAAGAGGAACAAACGGAATCCTTACAACTGTCACAAATGGTGATGGTTCAAAAACAACATCGGTTACAACTGCGCCTGTTAATGGCAACAATGTTATTCTGACAATCAATGGCGATTTACAGAAAAAAGTTCAGAAGATTTTGTCGTCAAAAATCAATCTTACAAAAGAACAGGGTAGAGTTGATACTGCAGGCAGCATTGTTGTTATGGATGTAAATGACTTTTCAATTCTTGCTTGTGCGTCATATCCTTCATATAACCTTGAGACATATAAGGAAAATATTGTTGAACTCAACAAGGATAAATCTGCACCTTTGTGGAACAGAGCATTGAGAAGTACTTATGCTCCTGGTTCAACTGCAAAGCCTTGTATTGGTTTTGCAGGACTTGAAGAAGGTCTTATGACACCGGAAGCAGCTATTTACTGTGACCTTGAATATAACTTTTTCCCTGACTTGCCACTTAACTGTATTGGTGTTGGTGACCATGGAAACACATATATGGATTTGACACGAGCATTGACCTGTTCTTGTAACACTTATTTCTATGAAGTGGGTCGACAACTTGGAATATCAAAAATCAACGAATATTTCACAATGTTTGGTTTAGGTCAAAAAACAGGTGTTGAGCTTACAGAGGCAAAAGGTCAGGCAGCAAGTAAGGAAAACCGAGAAGCACAAGGTGGAATCTGGTATCCAGGTAACACCGTTCAGGCTGCTATCGGTCAGTCTGATAACCTTTTCACACCTGTTCAGCTTTGTTCTTATGTTGCTACACTTGCAAATGGTGGAACAAGATATAAAGCTCATTTTGTAAAGAGTATTAAATCTTATGACTATTCTAAAACAGTTTATGAGGCAGAGCCAGTTGTACTTAATAAGGTAAATGGTTCACCATCTTCTTTTGCCGCGGTAAGAGAAGGTATGATTTCTATGGCAAATTCTCTTGCTGCTTTCAAAGGTACAGAATATAAAGTTGCATCGAAAACAGGTACTGCTCAGGCAAAGAAAAAAGTTGATGGAAGATATGTTTCATACACCAATGGCTTTATGATTTCGTATGCTCCTGCCGATAACCCACAGATTGCCGTTGTTATCGCTATTGAAAATGTGGACTCAGCAGGTCTTGGCAACTATGTCAGAGAAGTTTATGAAGCATATTTCAGCAGTAATTCGGATATAACAGCATCACAACAGAGTGGAGTTATATTGAATTAAAATGTTACTTGTAGTCCCAGATTTATTGTTATGGTTAATATAAAGATAGGGTTGTTGAAGTGCTTTATCTTAAACTATTATCCCATTTTTGTGACCAATTTCCTTTTCCTGCGTTTATATAAGTGAAAGGATTTTCAAAATAAAAAGGAGTGGACACTATGAAGAAAATAATTTGTATGATTTTGAGCATTGTTATGACAGGTTTATGTATCGTTCCTGTTTTTGCGACCAATGATGAAAAGTATTCGACTGGTTTAATTCTGGATACTTGGAAAGATTTGATAAATGATGAACACGAGACTACGCTTCGTGCAATTGCTACAAACCGTAAGGGTGATATAAGTGGCGATGGTGCAGTTTCTGCTGTAGATGCACGTAAATGCTTAAGAGCAGTAGCGAGATTGGAAAAGGATTTTGACTTTATACAAGAAAATGTAGCAGACATCAATGGCGATGGCAAATTAAGTGCTGTTGATGCAAGACTTATGTTGCAGAATGTGGCGGGAAAGATTGAAATTGTTACTTGTGCAGAGGCAACCTTGGGTGATGGTTTGAACATGGGCGTTGTGATAGGTCCGTTACACTCAAATGAAGGCACAGCATATTATTGGCAATATGAAATTGATAAAGACGGATTAACTGTTTTAGAAAGAGACTTTGATGATTCAGCATCTGATGCTATTGGAGGTATGGTCAGAAAATATTTCGCTTTTACTCCTGATGCAAAAGGAACATATACAATCAATTTCAAGTTAGCGAATGCAAAGCAAACAGAAATTATTGATGAGTTCAAATGTGTTTTAATAGTAAACTGAATATAAAATAAAAAACAATACAAAATAATGGAAGAAAAAACACTTGATTTTTGAAAATTCTTGTGTTATACTATCAAGGCTATATCTGTGCACTCGGGTGATTGAGTAATCCCAAACGGGAATTCACCTACTTTCATCTGGGGCATTTGAGTATAAATTTATTTTAATGAGGTGAAATGACAATGACACAGGCAGAAAAGCAGGCTATCATGGCTGAATACGCTGCACACGAAGGCGACACAGGTTCTCCTGAGGTTCAGATTGCTGTTCTCACAA
>JAZOWH010000017.1:0-4007 GCA_045659165.1 Candidatus Fimenecus sp.
CACTTTTTTTAGAAAAAATTAATAATATATGGAGATTCTTCGCTTCGCTCAGAATGATAAATCGGAGTTTGTCGAGATAATTCGTAATGCGTAATTCGAAATTCGTAATTAAGGAACTGCGTTGCGATTATATTGCCTCTCTCGCCAGAGGGAGCCAAAGAAAACATGCAACAATCTCCTCGATAAATTATAATTTATATAAAAAACAGCACCCACGAAAGTGAGTGCTGAAATTTTTGAAATATTCCCGTTCGGGACACCTTATCTCTTTGAGAACTGTCTGAGCGTTAAGAAAATGATATAGTATATCATTTTTAGCGAAGAGCACCGAGTGCTATGCCGAGGTGCCCGAAGGCCGAAAAGGGATGAAAGCTTTTTCCTAATATTCAAATCACGCACAAAAAACAATGCCCACCATATTTGGTGAGCATTGATAATTGATAAAAAGCTTTTATCTCTTTGAGAACTGAGGTGCACGACGAGCGCCTTTGAGACCGTATTTCTTTCTTTCCTTCATTCTTGGGTCTCTTGTTAAGAAACCTGCCTTCTTGAGAGCTGGACGAAGGTTTGCATCGTACTCGAGAAGAGCACGTGAAAGACCGTGACGGATAGCACCAGCCTGACCTGTAACGCCACCACCGTTTACACGGCATACGATATCGAACTTATCAGCTGTTCCTGTAAGAGCAAGAGGCTGACGAACGATAAGCTTAAGTGTTTCAAGACCGAAATAATCGTCGATTTCTCTGTCGTTGATGATGATTTTGCCTGTACCTGCATAAACACGTACACGAGCTACTGATTTCTTTCTTCTACCTGTACCGTAGAAAAATGGACTTGTTTCGTACATTTAAATAGCCTCCCTTTCTTAGAATTCTCTTGTTTCTGGTTTCTGTGCAGCATGCTTGTGGTCTGCACCGCGGTATACACGAAGACGAGTAAGTGCTTCACGACCGATTACTGTGTCAGGAATCATACCCTTAACTGCCTTTGTTACTGCGAACTCTGGCTTTGTCTTCATAAGAGTCTTATACTTAACTTCTTTCATGTTACCAACATAACCTGTGTGATGATAGTACATTTTCTGTTCAAGCTTGTTACCTGTAAGAACTACCTTTTCTGCGTTGATGACGATTACGTGGTCACCACAGTCAGCATGAGGTGTGAATGTTGGCTTGTGCTTACCTCTAAGAAGAACAGCAGCTTCAGCAGCAACGCTACCGAGAGTTTTACCAGCTGCGTCAAGCACATACCAGTTACGGGTAATATCGCCCTTTTTTGGCATATAAGTTGACATAGAACTTACCTCCGAATAATATTTTTTATTGCTCGAAGATTATAACAAAGGAAAGTCCTAATGTCAACACAAATTTTCGAAATTTTAATGAGAATAATGCAAATCTCTGTTTTTCTCTTGTTTTCTCATTTTTTCATATGTTTTTCTTTTATATTATTTTTAAAAATTATTTGTTTACTTTTACATAAAATTAAGATAAAATATTGTAAGAAACGACAAAGGAGTTGAAATGTGTGCAAAAGCTGTTAAGCCTTGTCCGCGCAGGCGTTGACAAATACAATATGATAGAAGATGGCGACAAGATTGCCGTCTGTGTTTCAGGTGGAAAAGACAGTGTTGTTATGCTTTTGTGCCTTATAAATCTTAAGATTTTTTATCCGAAGAAATTCGACCTTTGCGCTATCACTCTTGACCCACAATTTCACGGTGAGTGTGCTGATTACTCAGAGATTGAAGAAATCTGTAAAAGGCACAATATTCCATACACCATCAAGCGTACTGAATTGTATCACATTATTTTTGAAGAAAGAAAAGAGAGTAATCCCTGCAGTCTTTGTGCTCGAATGCGTCGTGGACTTTTACACGATACTGCAAAGGAATTGGGATGCAATAAAATAGCATTGGGACATCACCTTGATGATGCGGCTGAAACATTCATTATGAATTTATTCGGCAATGGTAGAGCTGAATGTTTCTCCCCTGTTTCGTATCTTTCACGAAAAGACCTTTATATGATAAGACCTATGGTTTTTGCTTATGAAACAGATGTTACAAGAGTTGCAAACAAGGAAAATGTGCCTATTGTGAAGAGTATGTGTCCTGCTGACGAAAAGACAAATCGTGAGGACACTAAAAATCTTCTTCGTGACCTTGAAAAGCGATATCCTGCTTTAAGGCAGAAGATTATTGGTGGTATGCAACGTGGAGATATCAGTAATTGGGGAATTGAGGAGTAGAGATTCTCTGCTTCATTTATGATGACACAAATGCATACATTTCTTTGACAATACCATTTATATATGATAAAATTAAATAATAAATCATTACCTGAAAGAAGGTTTGGCTATGGAAGAACTCAACATAACAGGAATAAAAAAAGAGGCTCGTCAATTTATTGATACAGACCGTAAATGGCTTACCATGGGCCTTGCTTGTCTTCCGATTGTACTTATTACGACTGCTCTTGGTAGTGGTAGTCAGTTCGTACAACAATTTAACCAGGAAGACGGAACACATTTCAGCATATCATTTGGTGGTGGCTTTCTTTCCTGGTTATTGATTCCATTTACCGTTGCAATTGCTGGATATTTTCTTAATTACCTTCGCGGTGCAAATCCTCATTGGAAAAGCCTTTATCACGAGGGTATCGACAGATATGGTAAATATATTGTAGTCGGCATTATTACTGAGATTATCATTGTTCTATGGACATTACTGCTCATTATTCCCGGTATTATCAAAACTTACGAATATTATTTTGTTCACCACATCATCCACGATAACCCTGATTTAGACCACAAACAGGCAAGAGATTTAAGTAAAAGAATGACAGATGGTTTCAAATCAGATTTGTTTATTTTAGATTTATCATTCTTCTTTTGGTATTTGCTTGTAGGTATAACCTTTGGAATTGCTTCAATTTATGTTACTCCATATATTGAATGCACAAAAGCTATGTGTTATGAAAATCTTAAGCACAATGCACTTGTTAAAGGTCTCGCAATGCCTGAAGAATTTGGCATATACCCTATTCCTCAGGAAAATTTTGATGTTAACTCACCTTTTGTGAATGACAACAATACTGTTGAATATAGCGAACCTATTGTTGAAGAAACACGTTTCGACAACGATATAAACGAATAAATTATAACCCTTGGAGGCATTAAATATGAAATATGTTGTAGTTTTGTATGATGGAATGGCTGACTATCCTGTTCCTCAGTTTGATGGCAAGACACCTATGATGTTGGCTAAAAAGCCTAATTTCGACTCTCTTGCAAAGAAAGGTACAGTAGGTCTTGTTAAGACTGTTCCAGACGGAATGAAGCCTGGTAGCGACGTTGCTAATATGAGCGTTATGGGCTTTGACCCATCAATCTATTATACAGGCAGAAGCCCACTTGAGGCTGCAAGTATCGGTGTTGACCTTAAAGATACTGATGTTACTCTTCGTTGTAATGTTGTTACTCTTTCTGACGAAGAAAACTATGGTGATAAGACTATGGTTGACTACTGTGCTGACGATATTTCTACTGAAGAAGCAGAAAAGATTATTGCTACTGTACAGGAGCATTTCGGAAACGATATTTATAAATTCTACAGTGGTGTAAGCTACCGTCATTGTCTTGTATGGGACAAGGGTACAACTGATTTAGGTAATATGACTCCCCCACACGATATTTCAGGCAGAGTTGTTGGTGAATATCTTTCAACCAGTGAAAATGCAACTGACCTTATCAGAATGATGAAAGAAAGCTACGACTTGCTTAAAGACCACTCTGTTAATATTGAGAGAATCAAGAATGGTAAGCGTCCTGCAAACTCAATTTGGCTTTGGGGCGAAGGCAAAAAGCCTGCACTCTCACCTTTTGAAGAACTTTACGGCATCAAGGGTGCTGTAATTTCAGCGGTTGACCTTCTTAAGGGTATCGGCAAATGTGCAAAGATGGACACACCTGATGTCCCTGGCGCAACAGGATATATTGATACA
>JAZOWH010000018.1:0-20619 GCA_045659165.1 Candidatus Fimenecus sp.
TTGTAAGACCCTTAACAGAGAAACCTTCACGAAGAATTGTACCTGCACCAAGGAAACCAATACCGCTGAGTACCTGTGCACTCATTCGTGTAACATCTCCTGTCATACCCTGATTATCATAAATATATACTGATGTGAGCATAACAAGAGCTGAGCCAACAGCAACAAGAATATGGGTTCTGAAACCTGCAGGACGGTGAGAATGTTCACGCTCAAAACCGATAAAACCACTGAGAAGCGTTGTAATTGAAAGTTTCACAACGGCATCAACTAGAAATCTTATCTGGTCAAAATCCCATATCCACAAGGCAACATTTTTTACTAATTCCCAAAATTCTGCCACAAGTTCATCTCCTAAAATTTATTACTTTTTTCTTGTAATTGCCGGTACAGAAAGTATAACTGCCCAAATTATCTGATAAATGCCAATCTGTAAAGCACCTATCTGTGTCATATCTGACATAAATGTAAAAATCGCAATGATAATTGCACCGATAACAGATGCAATAAACTGAATCATTCTTGATGAGTTTACAAAATTGTTGATTACAAATGTACCATGAAGTGCTGCCAACATAGACTTCATACTACCATTATGTATAATTCTTGCGTCACTTCTGTCAGCACATCTTGATTTTACCTTTGAGAACATTTCACCAGCCACAGGGTTAATAATCTTAACCACATTTGATGGTAACTGGAACTCACGTTCAAGGAATTTTTCTGTAATATTAGCGTCAGATGTTCTGAAGAAAATTGTAAGACCATCTTTTTCAAGCTCACGAAGATATCTTGCTGTATCCTGATTTGCTCTATACACAACAACAAACATTGCTGCAATTTTACCTTCAATAGCAAGATAAATAACATTTCTGCCATTAGACTTGAATTTTTCTTCCAAATCCTTATCAGGTGTTTCAACATTATGGTGCACAAGAAGGTCTCTGTTACCAACAAGGACTCTGTGATTATGAATCCAACATGAGCAACCTAACTTTTCTTCATAAGCCAATGACTCAACAGGAAGCAAAAGCTCACGTTTTCCAATGATAACGCCATCAAAAACTTCCGCCATAACACCACCTGATGCAATTACAACTGATGCAGTATAAAGAATAGCCTCGTCAATTCGCATCTTGTGATATGTTTTCATACCCTCTATGTTGCAGCCACCCTGTTCAAATGCATCGCAGGCATCAATAATAACACCATTTGTGTTTACTGCATCATCAACTGCACTGTAACCGTTAATCACAGCACCATCTTCGTTTAAAAGCTTATTTGTTGCACGAAGATTTACTGCTGACAAAAGTCCTGCAGAGCATGGAAGTGTCATTAAAAGTGTTGCAGTAAGAGTGCTTATACCTGCAAAGAAATCACCAGTTTTTATAATAGCAATAATTGCAAGAACAAGTCCTGCTCCTGCCATTGCAGGGATTGTGATTTTACAGATAGGACCTGTAATTTCTGCAAGTCGTGAAAGCTCCACAAATTTCTGTGGGAAGCCGATTTTTGCAGAATACTTGATTTCAGGATTGCCAAGCATAAGACCTCTTGCAATCTCGTTTGCAGTATCTTCATCACCAATATTTTCAACGCTATAACAATTATCAGTATCTTCTGTTATAACATTAAAGTTTTCACTGTCATTCTGGCAACGAACAAATTCACCTGCAAGTTTCATAATCATAGGTACAACTGCAGCACCTGCTGTAAGTCTTGCCACAGATTCTACGCTATCTGCACAAATAAAGGCTGTAAGACATTGAATGAATCCTGCAATAGCAGACACAGCAACAACTGTATCCACATTAAGGATTTTACTCTGTATGTTTCTGAATGCTTCTATAAATGATTTGTAATTTACTGCACTTGCAATAACAAGTAATAACAACTGCACTAAAACATACACAAATTCGTTATTACCATAAATTTCGAAGTTGCCGTTTTCCATACCTGCAACAAGTGAAAGTATAGTCATAAGTAAGCAAATTCCGGATACAGCAGCAAGTTTTACAAGAATTGTTTTTTTCTCCATTGAGAAAACTTTCTTAACTGCATCTTTATCTCTTGGTCCGAAATATTCACGGACAACGGAAACCTTCTGTCGTTCATATCGTCTTCTTACAGGTGGAGATTCCACTCTTTCTTTAATGTGCATTCCACCGTTGACAAATTCGTCCACAGCAATTTTTCTGTTTTTACGAAGCTCTTTTTCTGCCTGTTCCTCAGATTGTTGCATGATTTCTTCATCATCGTTGAATCCGTCAAACATAATCTGATTATCAGGTTTTTCCACAGGAAGCACTCTTGTGCCAAAATTATCTTTTGTTTTTTCCTGTTCTAATTCATACTCAGCAGGAACAATTGTAGGAACAGGTCTTATTCCATCGACACTTTCCTCTGCAACACCATTCTTAACAACAACACCGGGAGTTTCAATTGTACCCTGAGGTCTTTGCATTCGGATTGCTCTTTGCTCCATTGTATTTTCGAGTTTCTGCACAGGCTTGTTCATAAAGTGATTTCTGTACTTTTCGTCTGCCATTGTGCTTGATGTAACAGGTTGAGCATCACCTAAAGTAGCCCTTGCCACTCTATTTCCAAGATTATGTGTAATATTAGGGTTATATGCACCACGAATATCAACTTCGTTGAACATTCTTGTCTTTTCAATGGAAATCTGACCTGTCACAGATTTAACATCATCAGAATCCTCTACTACTTCAAACATTCTGTCAACAATGTCGTCAGAAGTATCATCTGTTTCAACCTCTTCAAATTTCTTGTCAATAATATCAGCGGCAAACTCAAACTGACCATCATCGTCCACAGAAACAGTTGCTTCTGTTTCAGCAATTTCTTTCTGTTCAGGAATTTCGTCATCTTCATCATCAAAATCAGTAATTTTTGACATATCGAAAGTGAACTTTGATGCAGCTCGTTCTTTCTTGACTTCAACAGGCTTTTCATCAAAAATCGCAGATTTGTAAGCCGTAGAATATGAACCCACAGCCAAATCTGTTCCACCTATTTCAGCAAGAAGTGAATCAATAGCATCAAGAGAATATATTTCCTGAGAATCATTATCCTGATTTTTTGATTTTATATCGTTGAGAATCTCATCAATTAAGCTATCTGAAATTTTATCTGACATAATAAAATTTCACCCCCGAAAATATTTTTGACTTTCCGTCTTATCGTTTGTACGCAAACTCGTACATTAAAATTCCACCTGCAACAGATGCATTAAGTGAGTTGATTTGTCCCTTCATTTTAAGTGAAACAATAAAGTCACATTTTTCACGGATAATTCTACTCATTCCCTCGCCCTCTGAACCGATAACGAGCACTGCTGCACCATCAAGATTAACTGAACGGATATCTTCACCATCCATATCAGCACCATAAACCCACATTCCCTTTTCCTTTAACTCCTCAAGAGTTGAAGCAAGGTTTGGCACACGAGCAACTTTCATATATTCAAGAGCACCTGCGCTTGTTTTACCAACAGTATAGTTAAGTGAAGCACTTCTTCTCTTTGGAATAATGATACCGTGAACCCCTGCAGCCTCTGCTGTACGGATAATTGCACCAAGATTGTGAGGGTCTTCAATTCCATCACAAGCAACGATAAATGGTGGTTCTCCTCTTTCTTCTGCAACTGCAAGAATTTCTTCAACAGTCGCATAGTCATGAGCAGCACATATAGCCACCACACCCTGATGGTTACTGTGACCACACATAAAGTCGAGCTTTTTCTTATCAACTTCCTTGACAACAGCACCTTTATCACGGCATTGACCGATAATCTTTCCTACGGAACCACTTTTTTCTCCACGGAGAACAAAAAGTGTATCGATTTCGCGTCCTGACTTGATAAGTTCAGTAACTGCATTTCTTCCGATTATTAAATCTTTCTTTTTTTCTTCATTAAATAAATCCATTTCGAGACTCCTTTTGAGCATAATTACGGATGATAGTTTTTTAATAATTCATTATAACAAATAAACATAACTTTTACAAGTAGAAAATCCTTGAAAATCAACAAAAAAGAGACGTTTTGTCTGCCAAAATCGTCTCTTATCAAATCATATCTTTCAAATATCTGCTATATTGCCATAAACCTGAACAATCTGTAGGTTTTCGCTCTTCAAAAAGTCCATTGGAGTAATTATTCTTCCGCTTTCAGGTGCAATATTCACACCACAAGTCAGATAAGCATACCACACAAGATGAGCACATTGCGTTGTCTTTAAAGGCTTATCGGGATTTCTGCCTGAAAAAACGCCACCAAAAAGTGAATAATAAAGACCTTTAAGGTTTTCTTCAGCGTATTGTCCGGCCTGATTTCTTACACTTTCACTTGTATTTTTCGGTCTTAAAACAGCCACCAAAGGATATTTTGTCCATGAGCCTGTCAGTGATGTGGTTGACTTTTCACCTATCATAACAGCTTGAACACCTTTTCCGTTTTCGGCATCAGTTATTATTGTTGCGTGACCATGACGCCACCCAAGAGAATGAATGCTCAAAGTAATTATAATGTCACCATTCTGCAAATCAGCAAAATCAGGATTATAAATATTTTCACCATCTGTATCTGTTATATGTTCATGACAAGCAAACACACCTTTGCGATAGCAATAAAAGTCCTTGTCCATCAAGTAATAATCTCTGTATTTCTCTATTTCGTCAGGTCCACCATCGTTTAAAAGCTTATTAACTGCAGGTTTTCCAAGCCCTGATTGCTGAAAAATTTCTTCGTAATCATTTTCAGTTAATGGAATATTATTTTCAAATTTTTCTGTAATCTGATTCCACTTTTTATCGTCACCCGTAGCATCTTTATAAGCCCATTTATCGGTTATTTCGCTCAAAATAAAGTCCGTACTGAAAAACACAATCAGCACAGCCAAAACAACCGTTATTACGCGACAAATTTTATAAAAAACTCTATTTTTCACACATGTTCTCCTGTGATTTTAATCGTTGTTATTTTACCACAAATCACTTGTTTTTTCAATCCTTGTAATAAAACTAGAGCAAAAGGGAAACATATTTTTGAATGGAAGTGATTTTATGTCCACAACAAATAACGAATATAACAAAATGGCTGAAAAAGCATCTCCACCGTCACCAAAAATCAAAAATTGCATAAAAGCATTTTTATTCGGTGGCGGCATTTGCACTTTCGGTCAGTTTCTTAACTGGGGATTTAAAAAACTGAACTTCTCCGAAGATGAAGTCAAGGCACTTACTCCTGCAGTCCTTATTGTAATTGCTGCGATTCTCACTGGCATCGGTGTCTTTGACAAAATCGCAAAACACGCAGGTGCAGGTACTATTGTACCCATTACAGGCTTTGCAAATTCAGTTGTTTCCCCTGCTTTAGAATTCAAATCCGAGGGAATTGTGATGGGTACAGGTGCAAACATTTTCAAAATTGCAGGTCCTGTGATTGCATATGGTATTTTTGCTGCAGTAATTTATGGTGCCATCTGTTATATTTTTCAGTTGTATTAAAAAGGCGGGGCATTACCCCGCCATATTATTTTCAGTTTGCATCTGTGCCTGTGAATCTGATTAACTCAAGGTTTGGTGCGTTTTCTGCATCAATTGCTTTTGCATAATCATCACAGATATTGCCCCACTGTACAGATGATTTTTCGATAAGAACATTCTTTGCGTTTCTTATAAAGAAACCACTGTTTTTGTACTTTTCAACACCATACTGTAAGCAAGGTCTTAAATCATAAAGACCGCAATCCCACTTTGATGTTTTTGTCATTGTAACACTTACATTTTCAAATGTTACATCTTCAATCATATTTTCTTCTGTACCATGAATAAGAACACCATTTTCACCCTTACAAGTAATGTTTCGGAAACGGATATTCTTGATTTTACCTGACTTAGTATTTTCATCACGATTAAATGTTGTGATTACAATAGGCTCTGCTGTACCCCACCAGTCAGGACAGAAACGACGAGTTTCCACAATGCAGTTTGAATATGTTACATTTTCAACATTACCACCATCACGAATCTGGATTGAAAGACCACGATTGCTTCGTGAAATAATGCAGTTATCAACGATAACATTACGGAAATCGCCTACACCCTCTGTGCCGATTTTAATGGCAGCAGAAGTTGAAATGAGAGTGCAATTTGCAATAATAATATTTTCGCAAGGACCATATTCGGCATTACCCTTTGATGTTTTAAGGCAAATACAGTCATCAGCACATTCAACGTGACAACCCAAAATTCTCACGTTTGTACAATGGTCAGGATCAATACCGTCAGAGTTTGCAACATCCAAATCATTGAGAATTCTGATTTGAGAAATAAGCACATCGTCGCAACCTGCAGGATGAAGTGTCCAGAAAGGAGCATCAACGATTGTCACGTCCTTAAATGTGATGTTGTTACTCTTTTCAACGTAAATAACTGTTGGTCTTGGATAGAAATTACCTGTTACATAATATTTGTCTTTTCTCTCAACAAAAGCATGACCATTAGCGTCGATAGTACCCTCACCTGAAATTGTACAACCATCAGCCTCGTAACCATAAATAAATACAAATGATGGTTTTCCTGTTACAGGGTTACCAATGAGTGCTGTTTTAGGGTCATTTATCATATTACAAGGACGGATATACCCATCAATGTTATCAGTTGCCTTAAGACGAGAGCCTTTTTGAAGATGAAGTTCAACATTTTTCTTCATGCGGATTGAATCGGAATAATATGTTTTTCCGCTTGTAAGCACAACTGTACCGCCACCGTTTTCCTCTGCTTTGTCAATAGCAGACTGAATCGCAACATAGTCATTATTTACACCATTACCAAGTGCACCAAAATCTTCGGGATAAAAATAAAGCATAATAAATCCTCCGCTTAAATATCTGGAGCTTGTGACGGGATTCGAACCTGCGACCTGCTCATTACGAATGAGCTGCACTACCAGCTGTGCTACACAAGCATATATTAAATTAAAACTTAAATGTGTATTACGAATGAGCTGCACTTCCCTCAGAAATATAGTCGCACTGCTCAATCCTTCGCATTGCTCCTTATTTCTTCACCTCATTTTGCTCGTGCTATTCGTCCACCGGACGGCACTCGCAACTTCGCCCAACTGTGCTACACAAGCATATGAATTTTAATTATTATATTCCTTTCAAAATTTATTTTCAAGTATTTAGTGCAAAAGAAATAAAAGTGTGTTACAATGTAAAAAGCAATCCGAAAGGGATGATAAAATGGAAAAAACTGCATTTGTTACTGGTGGAGCAAAAGGCATTGGCTCTGCTATTGTTAAAAGACTTATAAAAGACGGATATAAAGTCGCATTCACATATAACAGTTCAGAAGAAAAGGCAATAGCCCTTGTAAATGAACTTGGTGAAAATTGCAAAGCATATAAGCTTGATATTACTGACAGCAATGCTGTAAAAGCTGTTATTGATGATATTGAAAAGAATTTCGGTGAAATCGCTATTCTTGTGAACAACGCAGGTGTTGCAGAGCAAACATTGTTCACAGATATTACTGACGAAATGTGGCACAAAATGATTGAAACAAATCTTTCAGGTGCATTTTATTGTTGTCGTGCAGTGCTTAAATATATGATTAACAGAAAATGTGGAAAAATCATCAATATTTCATCCATTTGGGGCGAAACAGGTGGTTCTTGCGAGGTTCATTACTCGGCATCAAAATCAGGACTTATCGGTATGACAAAAGCACTTGCAAAGGAAGTTGGTCTTTCGGGAATCACAGTTAATTCTGTTTCTCCAGGCGTAATTCTTACAGATATGACAAGTCATTTTGACGAGGACACAATGAATTCACTTAAAGAAGAAACTCCACTTAACAGAATCGGTACTCCGGAAGATGTGGCAGGTGCAGTTTCTTTCCTTGCATCAAAAGATGCTGATTTTATCACCGGACAAAACATCTCTGTAAATGGTGGAATGAATATATAAAAAACAAGGTGGTTGAAATCAACCACCTTTAATTATTATATCCCAAAATAGTTTTTTGAATTGTTGAATGAGATATCTTCAACTACCTTTGAAAGGAATTCTGTATCGTTTGGATATTTTCCTTCTTCTACCAAATCACCGATAATTTCGCAAAGGATTCTTCTGAAATACTCGTGACGAGGATATGAAAGGAAGCTACGTGAATCAGTAACCATACCAACAAACTTACCAAGAACACCAAGGTTAGCAAGAGTCTTCATCTGTTCTCTCATACCGTCATAGTTATCATTGAACCACCATGCTGAACCGAACTGAATCTTTGACTGTGCTTCGCTACTCTGGAAATTGCCAAGCATTGTACCAAGAACATAATTGTCCTGTGGATTAAGTGTAAAGAGAATTGTCTTTGGCAACTTGCCCTTAACATCAAGAGAATCAAGGTAACGAGAAAGACCATAAGCCAACTGATGGTCGTGAACAGAGTCAAAACCTGTGTCAGCACCGATTGACTTGAACATTCTTGCGTTATTATTTCTCATTGCACCGAAATGGAGTTCCATTGCCCAACCAAGTTCTGCATATTTTTCACCGAAGAACTGTAAAAGCGCTGTTCTGTACTGATCAAGTTCTTTCTGTGTGAACTCACCACAAGCAAGTGCTTTTGTGAAGATTGCTTCAAGTTCATCTTCTGTTGCAAGTTCAAACGGACAGTATTCAAGTGCATGGTCAGATGCACGACAACCCATTTCATTAAAGAATGCAATTCTCTTTTCAAGTGCTGTGAGAAGGTCAGCAAATGACTTGATTTCCATTTCTGCAGCCTTTTCCATAGCACCAATCCACTCAACAAATGCAGATGTACCGATAAGGAATGATTTGTCAGGGCGGAATGCTGGAATAACCTTGCATTTAAAAGACTTATCCTCTGCCAACAATTTGTGATATTCAAGAGTATCAGCAGCATCATCTGTTGTGCATACGCAAGCAACATTTGACTTTTCGATAAGTGAACGAGGAGTAAATCCACCTGCTTTAATCTGCTCATTACATTTTTCCCAAATCATATCAGCAGTTTTCATGCTTAATGGCTCATAAATGCCGAAATATCTCTGCAATTCAAGATGTGTCCAATGGTAAAGTGGATTACCGATACAATATGGAAGGCTTTCTGCCCATTTCATAAACTTTTCATAATCAGATGCATCACCTGTTATATACTTTTCGTCAACACCACAGCCACGCATTGCACGCCACTTATAGTGGTCACCACCAAGCCATACTTTTGTGATATTTTCAAATGGCTTGTCCTCATAAATTTCTTTAGGTGAGAGATGGCAATGCCAGTCAAAAATAGGAGTATCCTTTGCTCCGTTTTCAAAAATCACTTTCGCAGTTTCAGTTGAAAGTAAAAAATCTTTATCCATAAACGCTTTCATAAAATCACCTTTAATTTTAAGATTACAGTTATTGTAACACAGAAAAAGGAAAAATAACAGTATTTTTTATTGTTTTAATCACACTCTTATGATAAAATATCTCTATAAAAAATTACGAGGTAACAGTTTTGAAAATTGGTAATGTGGAAATTAACGGAAAAGCAGTTTTAGCTCCTATGGCAGGTGTTGCTGACCGTGCTTTTCGTGAATTGTGCGTAAGATACGGTGCTGCATATGTTGTCAGCGAAATGATAAGTTCAAAAGGCGTTTCAATGGGTGACAGAAAATCAAAAGATTTGATGTTTTTATCCGAAGAAGAACGCCCTGCTGCTGTGCAGATTTTTGGTAATGACCCTGTCGTTATGGCACAAAGCATTGAATCCGTAATGAAGGTTAATCCACAGATTATTGACATAAATATGGGTTGTCCTGCACCAAAGATTTCAGGTAATGGTGGTGGCGCATCACTTGCTAAAAATCCACAACTTGCTGAACAGATTGTAAAAGCAGTCGTTAATGTTTCACCTGTGCCTGTTACAGTAAAAATCCGTGCAGGTTGGGATGAAAACTCAATAAACGCGGTTGAAATGGCACAACGAGCAGAAAATGCAGGTGCGGCTGCAATTACCATTCACGGAAGAACAAAGCAACAGATGTATTCACCACCTGTGAACAGAAATATTGTTGCAGAAGTGAAAAAGGCAGTTTCTATTCCTGTAATCGGCAATGGTGATATCGTTGACGGGCTTTCTGCTGCAAGTATGATTGAAGAAACAAACTGCGACCTTATTATGGTTGGCCGTGGTGCATTAGGTTGTCCTTGGGTGTTCTCACAAATCAACGCATATCTTGACCACGAAAGAATTATTCCTGACCCTCCTGTCAGCGAAAAAATGAGGGTTATGATTAAACATATCGAAAAAATCTGCGAGTACAAAGGTGACTTTATCGGTATGCGTGAAGCAAGAAAGCATGCAGGATGGTACACAAAAGGTCTCCATGGTGGTGCAAAATATCGTCAGGAATTGTGCAGTATTGAAAGCATAGAGCAATTACAGGAAATCGCATATAGAATTTGTGTTGAGAATCAGTAAAAGAGGTCTTTTATATGGAATATGTTGCTGATAGATTTCTTAAAGAAATTGAAGAAATTCAAGAAAAATACAAAGAAGATAAAGATGCTGAAAAATTTGCTAATAGATTGTCAAGCAGTGCGTTAAAATACAAAAAGTATTTTGGTACAGGTGATTATCTTATCAATCTTGCTGAAGAAGAATATTACCCAAAAGGTGATTATCATGCAGGACTATCTATCATAAAAGTTGTTCATAAACATTTTAAATATATTGCTGATGAATTGACAATCTATTTACGAATGGCAGAGCATTATATCGAAAATGGTGAAACTGAAAAAGGTATAGAATATCTTATTAAACTATGTACTGAAACCGTTGATAATTATGAAGAATCAATAGGATTTCGAGAATTAACATGGGTCTGGGAAAAATACAAGCATTTAGTTGAGGGTAAAGTACCACCTTCAATAGTGTGCAATTCAGGCAACCCACTACCACCTGAAAAATGCACAATGCAGATTGGTGATATTTTAAATCTTTCTGATTATGAATTACTAAGTGAACTCTCAGCTCATCTTAACGAACTGTCTGCAAATGGCGAGGTTTTGAGTTGCCTTAACAAATGGGAAAAACTTGTTTTTTACATAAACGAACTTTGTGAAGAAGTCAATTCAGGTGGTTTTTCAAATTACCTTTACTATCATGGTAACCATTTTGAAAAAGTAAAATCGTCATTTGAATTAATCGGTGCTGAAAAATCAGTTGAATTATTAAACAAGGTTGAAAATAAATTCCCACGAAAGAAAGTACCAAAAAATATCGATAGTATTCAAAACAACATCGATAAAATGGAAGAAAAGAATATTGATTTTGAAATAGAAGATGAACAATATTATACTTCCATAGAAAAAGAAATACTCAACAAACTTACAGCATGTATCCTTGAAAACAAAAAGCGTTTCAGATAATTCAAATACTCTTAATACATAAAACTAACTCCCTACAAATCAATGTAGGGAGTTTTCATTTTGCACTTATTTTTGGAATGTTCCTTTCCAGTCACTTGGTGGTGCATCATAAAGCACACCGTCAAGGATGATATCAAGAATTTCTGCAATTTTTTCTGAGCCCTTTATAGGCTTAATAATTTTCTTTACACGTTTATTGAACAATGCCCACATAGCAAGATATTCAGGTGTATATGGGTCATATGGTTCGTCACCCACAAACACGTTTGTAACGGCCTCAATAAGAAAATCTTTTACATTTCTGTCTTTTACAGAATCTGCAATATATTTGCTTATGCCAAACATTTTTCCTATTGTTTCAAATGTTGCTTTCTGTAAGAATGTACCGAATGGCACAAGAACTTTTTCAAGTTTATATACCATTTCAGGTGTCATACTGAATGATGTTGAAAGTTCAGCAAGTTTAGGAATATCATAAGCCATTGAGTCAAAAATCGCATTTAAAAACTCCTGAAAATTAGCCTTTGTATATTCGTCAACTGTCATTCCTTTTAAATCCCAGTCAAAGTTATCAATCTTTACGCTATCAACAAAAACTTCAGTGTCAGTCATAACAACTTTTCGCATTGCGTTTGGGTAACCCACTGCAGAACAAGTGTTGATGTCATAAAAATCATTGCCTTTTGCTGTTGTCATTTTCGCAATATTCATCATATGAGTATGACCTGTGAAAATGAATTTAACACCGTTGTCAGCAAGGAATTCTGATGTTTTTTCAAAGTCCCCAAGCATATCACGACGGCTGAAAAGTGGATAAATCGGAGTTGGTGGCAATACAGGATGATGAGTAACTGCAAAAATGTAATCACCATTAGCTTTTGCATCATCAATCTGTTCTTTTATCCATTCAAGACAATCATCATAATAACCACAGAAGAATTCGTCACCATCGTCATTAAGACAGAGTAATCTGTAACCATCCTGAAGCTTTACACAGTATGAATGGCTTGGTTTATGTAATGAAACAGCCTCTGAAAGACCAAAATCGTGATAAATTTCAAGAAGTTCATCACGCTCTGTACGGGTTGCTGTTAAAAGTTCGTCACCAACACATTTTTCAGCCTTGCCTGTACCGTTACCGTCTTCGCGATAATAATCGTGAGTGCCTGTTGTAACATAAACCTTTTTTCCTGCATCCTTTAATCTTTGGAATTTAGGAATAAGCTCAAAATGGCTTTCTTTTGCACCATTACAAGTAACATCACCTGTGATAAGAACAATATTTGTTTCTGTATCTTCAACAATCTTGTCGAAATAGGCATCAATCATTGCCCCTGTTTCTGCAAGACATTTCTGGTCAGAAAGACAGATTTTTTCAAATGCTTTTCCCTCTGTACCAAGTTCGAGTGCGTAGTGATGCAAGTCTGTTATCTGATAAAATCTTAAATCAGCCATAATTATTCTCCTGATGCACGTTTTTCTATAATATAATCGTGAACTTTGTCAGCAAGCTCACCATAAACCTTGAATTTCTTTCTGAACACAATAAGTGATGCCAAGAAGAATAACATTGGTACACCAAAGCAGATAACTCCGATACCTGTTTTTGTTGTTTCATTGACAACCTTGACTGTTGTAATCTGTTCGTTGTAGTTCATAAGACCAAGACCACCGAAAAGTACAATAGTCTGCATTGTATATGCCATTTTTTGTAAGAAGCCTTTCATTGAGAAAGTGATGCTTTCGTTTCTTGTTCCGTTTTTGTATTCACCATAGTCAACAATGTCGGCAAGGAAAATTGTCTGTGATACGAACATTGAAGAAACACCAACAGATGCAAGAATGTAACAAACATCCATAATTACAACATTGAGTTTTAAAATTGGTCCTGTTATAAGCATAAGACCATAACCTGCGATTGCAGTAACAAGAGAGATTGTATATGTTGTTCTCTTTGTAAACCACTTTGAAAGAATTGGAACAACAAGAAGACCAAGAACTGAACCTACTGTACCGATTGTCTGGAAAAGTGACTGTAATTTTGAATCACCCAATGAATCTGTGAAGTAATAAACTGCAGTTGAGCTTGTGAGATACCAACCTGCATTTGAAAGCATCGCAAATACAATGAATACAACAAGCTGGTCATTGCTCTTGATAACATCAAAAATCTGTTTAAGGCTGAATTTTTTCTTTTCACCATAAACTACATTCTTTTCTTTCGTTACAAGAATACAAACTGTAGCAAAGAATACAAGTGCTATACCACAGATACCTGCCCAACGAGAAAAGCCTGTTGCACTATAACCCTTTGCATCTGTTATACCACTTGAAAGCATAGGACAGATAATAGGAGTTAAAATTGAGATAATTCCCTGACCGATACCTGAGAATGAACGGGCAACTGTTGCCACAAGATTTCTTTCTTTTTCTTCACTTGTGAATGATGGCACCATTGACCAATAAGGAATATCAGCCATTGTATTTGTCATACCCCAAAGCACGTACATAATTCCTATGTAAATGTAAAGTGGAAGTCCACTCATGCCGAATGATGTGAACAAAAGGAAAAGCACAACTGCATTACAACAAGCACCAATTAAAATCCAAGGACGGTATTTACCCATTTTTGTTCGTGTATTATCAACGATTGTACCCATCATAGGGTCGTTGATTCCGTCCCAAATTCTTGCAAGTGGAGTAATAAGAAGTAAGAATGCCTCTTCAAGTCCTAAAACACTTGAAAGATAGTATGAAAGATATGAATAGAACATACCGTAACTCAAATCAAGACCGATAGCACCGATGCCATAGCCCAACGCTGTTTTAAAAATAGAATTAGTTTTCTTTGCCATAACCCATTCTCACCTCATCAATTTTTGCTTTCATTTCATTTTCCACATCGGCAAACTCACGAGAATAGTTCCCTTGTTTTTCCTGATATTTAGAAAGAGCAAGACTTAAAACACCTGCTGTTGCAGTAACAAAAGGTACTATTTTTGCAACTTTCATTGCTGTTTTAACTATTTTTTTAGTATCCATTACTTTTCCTGCCTTTCGTCATATTCCTTAAGATATTTTATAGCAAGAACTGCGTCTGACTCATAATCCTCTGACACAAGTCCTCGTTTTTGATGTTTTTCAGCACCTTTTCCTGCAAGGATAATCACTGCTGTATCTTTCACATCTTCAATTGCAGTTTTAATTGCTGTTTCACGGTCATGGATAATCTTATATTTATCTTTTCCGCCTACAGCTTCAACATAACCTGCAATTTCATTGCAAATATCTTCAATTCTTTCTTCAGCAGGGTCATCCTCTGTAATATAAACAAAATCTGCCATCTCGCCACTGACTTCTGCCATACCTTTGCGACGAACAAGTGCTTTGTTTCCAGGACAACCAAACAGAATTGAAACAGGTCTGTCATTATATTCCTTTTTCATTGAAGAAATAATTGTCTCAAAACTCAACTTGTTATGAGCATAGTCAACAATAACAGCAATTTTCTTGTTTTTACTCTCATATATTTCCATTCGACCTGCTGTTTTTGCCTTGTATAGTCCCTTACAGATATATTCAGGAGAAATGCCCAACACATATGCAACACCAATTGCACAAAGAGCATTATCCACATTGAAAAGTCCTGGCATTGAAAGTCTGAATTCTTTTTCAAAAGTATCTGTCTTAACTGAAAATACAGTTTCCGAATTATCCTTATGGATATTGTATCCATAAATGTCAGCCTGTGGATTTTTCGTGCTGAATGTGATTACTTTTTTCGCATTTTTTGAATATTCCACAACTCTTTCACTAAGGTCAGAGTCAAGGTTTATTACTGCAGTATCACATTGAGTGAAAAGTTTCATTTTAGAAGTAAAATAGTCCTCAAAATCAGGATGTTCATTTGCACTTATATGGTCAATGCCGATATTAAGATAACATCCGATTTTGAAATTAACGCCTTCTGTTCTTCCGTATTTAAGTGCCTGTGATGAAACTTCCATTGTGAAAAAGTCTGTGCCACTTTTCACTGCATTATCAAAATGCTTATGAAGTTCAAAAGGCTCAGGAGTTGTAAGTGTACTTGGTTTACGAACAATACCGTCATAAATTTCAAGTGTAGATGCTATTCCACTTTCGTTTCCTTTGTTATTTTCCAAATATTCATCAAGAATATTTTTTATATAATATGCTGTTGTACTTTTACCTTTTGTACCTGTGATACCGATTAAATTCAACTTATCCCAAGCATTTTTATAGAAAAAGTTTGCCGTTGAATACAAGGCTTTTCGGATATCCGAAACAAGAATACAAGGTATATCAACATTGTATTTCTGTACAGAAACATAGACAGAAGCACCTTTATTTATAGCATCACATAAAAACTGTTCTTTAAAATGTGCACCCTTACAGAAAAACAATGTGTTTTCTGTTACTTCCTTTGAATTATAGGAAATATTTTCAACAAGCACATTTTCATCACAGTTGTGTTCAATCAATATGGAGTTTTTTTCAAAAAGGTCAATAAATGATTGCAACTTTTCCATTTTGTCCTCCGAAAAACGATATATAATATATGATACCACAAGAAAAATTTATATGCAATAAAAAATAAGAGCAGATAATCTGCTCCTACTTTAAAAATTTATAACGCCAATTAAATATTTTCCTACTACATAGAATACAGGAATCAAAAGTGCTGGCAAAAGATTTCCTACTCGAATTTTCTTGCCGAATGTAATGTTTATACCTACACAGAATATAAGTGCAGAACCAACATATGAAAGATATCCGATAAGCTCGTCACTTATTACATTTCCTGCAAAGTGACCAAACAATGTTATTCCACCCTGATATACAAAAATAGGAATAGCAGAACAAATTGCACCTAAACCATATGTTGAAGTCATAATCACAACAATAACAAGGTCAAGAATTGCTTTTGCAGTAAGCATTGAATAATCACCTGTAAGTCCATCCTGAATTGAACCCACAATTGCCATTGCACCAACACAGATAATAAGAGATGTGTTCACAAAGCCATCCACAAACTTATTATCCTTTTCTGCACGCAACATTTTCTTCAGCTTTTCACCAAGGTCATCCATTCTTTTTTCAATGTTAATAAATTCGCCCACAAGTCCACCAAGAACAAACGAGAAAATAAGAAGCATAGTGCCCTGAGTCTGAATTTTGCCGTCAACAACAGTTAACATTCCTTGTAATGTACCTGTAACCCCAATGAAGATTGTAGATACACCACAAGCAGCCATTAAAGTCTTTTCATATCGTTCTTTAATTCCCTTTTTAAAAAGAAGCCCAATCAAACCACCTGCGATAACAAGAACGGTATTTATAATTGTTCCTAAACCAAACATCTTATCACTTCCACAAAATAATGTGATGATTATAACACTTGACTATTATTTTTTCAATGAAATATTTTTACTTTGTTGATTATTTCTATTGAAAAAAAGTAAAATTATGTTACAATACGTATTATAATGGAGTAAATTGTGGTTTTATTAAACACAATTATTCAAGTTATGAAAAAAATATGAAGGAGAATTAAAATGGACTTTCTCAAAAATTTCGAAATCCTTTACGAGAATTTCTTCGCACTTGACTGGAGAATGCTCGTAATGTGGGCTATTGGTGGATTGCTTATCTATCTTGCAATCAAAAAAGAAATGGAACCTACACTTCTTTTACCTATGGGCTTTGGTGCAATTCTTGTTAACTTACCTTTTTCAGGTGCTATTACTCAGATGGCAGAAAACGGTGAACTCGAAGTTGGTGCACTTGATGTACTCTTCGGCGCAGGTATTGCAAACGAATTGTTCCCACTCATTCTTTTCATCGGTATCGGTGCAATGATTGACTTCGGACCTCTTCTTTCTAATCCAAAACTTATGATTTTTGGTGCTGCTGCTCAGTTTGGTATTTTCTTCACTCTTTGCCTTGCATCAATTTTCTTCCCAATCAACGACGCAGCTTCAATCGCTATTATCGGTGCTGCTGACGGTCCTACATCAATCGTTGTTGCTAACAAGCTTAATTCCGAATATCTTGGTGCTATCATGGTTGCTGCATACTCATATATGGCTCTTGTTCCAATTATTCAGCCACCATTCATCAAACTTTGCACAACTAAGAAAGAACGCTTAATCCGTATGCCTTATGCACAGACAGAGGTTACAAAGCTTACAAGAATTCTTTTCCCAATCATCATTACAGTTGTTGCAGGTCTTGTTGCTCCAGCATCAGTTTCTCTTGTTGGTTTCCTTATGTTCGGTAACCTTATCCGTGAATGTGGTGTGCTTAATTCTCTTTCAGAAACAGCACAGAAAGTTCTCGCAAACCTTATCACAATCTTCCTTGGTATCACAATCGCAACAAAGATGCATTATGAATCATTCCTTGCTCCAAACACACTTCTTATCCTTGGTCTTGGTCTTGTTGCATTCATCTTTGACACAGTTGGTGGTGTTATGTTCGCAAAACTCCTCAACATCTTCTTACCAAAGGGCAAAAAGATTAACCCAATGATTGGTGCTGCTGGTATCTCAGCATTCCCAATGTCAGGTCGTATTGTTCACAAAATGGGACTTGCAGAAGACCCACAGAACTTCCTTCTTATGCATTCAATCGGTGTAAACGTATCAGGTCAGATTGCTTCTGTTATCGCAGGTGGTCTTATCCTCAATTTCTTTATGTAAGGAGTGGCTAATATGTTAGAAAATATGTTTGTTACTTTGATGGCTTTTATGTTTGAGCCAATGAACTTTGTTCACAACATTAAGTACATGGTTATCGGTATGGTTTGTATTATCATTGTTATGGGTGTACTTATTCTCATCACAACTGCACTTAACAAACTTGTACCTAAGTTTGCAAAGAAAAAAGATAAGGATAATAAATAATCCAATCAATATTAACCGTCAGGAAACTGGCGGTTATTTTTTACATAATATTAACATTTAATTGTTGAAGAAAAAATTTTAATTTGCTATAATGAAAACATATCCTATGGAGGTGTTATTTTGAAAAACTTTATTGACTATATTGAAGAGTCTTGTAAGAACATCAAAGACTCTCACATTGCCTACAAATACAAAAGAAAAATTCTTGACGAAATGACTGAGCGTGCTAACGAAATCACTGGCGCTGGTCTTCGTGATGAAAAAGTTCTTGCCGATTTATTGGCATCTGAACATCCTGACCTTGAACAAAATTATTACGTTTATGAAAAGGAAGAAAAAAAGAAAGCCCGAGCAAGTCTTTTAAGAAAGATTTTCGCTATTGGTGGCGTGCTTTTCTTTATTGCTATTTTTGTTGCATATTTCTCAATCAGCAAATCCACAGGCGCATGGAGCAAAACATGGCTTATTATTGTGGGTGGAATTTTCTCAATGATAATTTTCTATACAAGCTTCCTTATTAAACGTCTTTATCATTGGCACAGATTCCTTCACCCTCTTGCAAGAGCACTTGTTTCAGGATGTATAATGCTTGTATTTGTTTTTGTATTTTTATTTGTACTTATGATGTACAATCCTGGTTTCAGTTGGATTTTTGTGATTCTGGGTGTTATGATTTCCTTTGTGGCTGACCTTATTTTTGCCTTTGCTACAAAGCAGAAATTCCGTACAATTGCTCTTTTCGCTTATATTCCTGCAATTTTCACAATGCTTTATATTATTCTTGCAGGAATGGGAATCGTATCCTGGCTTACAGGATGGCTCTTAATCTTTGCTGGTGTTGGTATTGACCTGATTATTATTATGGCAATCGTAGCACATAACGCAAAATATTTTATGTATAAACAGGAGGATGAAGAATAATGAAACGCAAGTTAAATGCTGAATTATGGGATAAAATGCATTATCTTTTTCGTAGTTTTAACGACCGTATGGTTCACGTTGAACTGGATTATGACTTTGTCCTTGATATTGATGCTTTAAAAACAGTTATCATCTGTGCTTTTGAAAAAGTTCCTGTATTACATTCAAAATTTGTTGACAAAAAAATCAGCACTCATTGGGAAGTTATGCCCTATGACATTGATGAAGTTTTAACTGTTGCATATCCTGAAAATATGCAAGAAGCAATTGATGACTTTCTGACACAGTATATCCCACCTGAAAGTCATATTCAAATGAAACTTGCGCTCTTCATAAAAGACGGAAAAAGCACTCTTTGTATGATTGAAAATCATATGTGTATGGACGGTGGCGACCTTAAATATTTCCTTAAATCTTTCTGTGAAAACTACACAGAATATGTTGAAAAAGGTAAAAGCCCTATTGAATACAGAACAGGGTCAAGAGCATATACAGATGTTTATTCAGGATTCTCAAAAATGGAATCGGGCGTTGCACAACGACTTTTCAAGAACATCAATGCAAGGGATAATCACAAATTCCCTCTTACAAACGACAGTATTCGTGATACATCCTTTATTGCAAAAAAGAAATTCAGCGAAGATGTCCTTGCAAAACTTAAAACAAAGGGCAAAGAACTTGGTGCAACAATCAACGAAATGTTGCTTACTGCATATTTTTACAGTGTTTATGAATTGGCTGATTTTTCGCCAAATGACCAGGTTATGATTTCAAGTGCCATTGACCTTCGTCGTCATATGGATAATGTTGATGATAAGGGCTTTACAAACCACACAGCATGGATGCAGTGCGCAATCCCACAACGCGGACGTGATATTTTTGAAACCGTTCAATATGTTGTAAGAAGTTCAAACCGTTTTAAGAAAGATAAATTTATGGGGCTTTACGGACTTCCTCTGCTCAACTTTGGTTACAGCATTTTACCTCATGCCGCAAGCGAAGAAATCATTAAAATAGGTTATTCAAATCCATATATGTCAATGAGTAACATTGGCGTTCTTAATGGTCAACATTTTGCTCTTTCAGGTCACGAACCTGTTGATGCTTTTATGTCAGGCGCTGTTAAATACAAACCTTTTGTACTTCTCACAGCAACCACATACAAGAATGTTATCACTCTTTCAATGTGCGTAAGAGGTAACGACAAGGATAAAGAAATTGTAAACAAATTCTTTGACCTTATGGAAAAGAATATCAATACTCTTATTGGTGAATAAACAAATACTAACAGGTAGATT
>JAZOWH010000019.1:0-1799 GCA_045659165.1 Candidatus Fimenecus sp.
GTGAGGAAGTCCATAGAAACCACCAAGGTTATGAGCAATAGCATGAACATAACCAACATAAGCACGAGTAAATGCCATACCTGCGTTGTAAGATGCTAAGAGCATCTTGTTTCTTGCTTCAACATTTTTACCGTCGTTGTAAACTGTTTCAAGGTTTTCAAAAATCATCTTTGTTGCCTTTTCAGCAAATTTGATTGTTGAAGGAACGTTACTGTTACCGATATATGCTTCAACCGCGTGTGTAAGAGCATCCATACCAGTTGTTGATGTGATGTGTGGAGGAAGACCAACTGTAAGTTCAGGGTCAAACACAACGTATGGAGGACGAAGAACAGAGTCGTTACAAGCGTACTTTTCGTGTGTTTTTGGGTTAGAAACAACAGCTGCGAGTGTACATTCTGAACCTGTACCTGCTGTTGTAGGAACTGCGAAGAATGGAGGAAGCTTCTTACCAATCTTCATAATACCACGCATTTTTTCGATTGGCTGTCTTGGTTTAACAACTCTTGCAGCAGCAATCTTAGCACAGTCCATTGGTGAACCACCACCGAATGCGATGATACCCTGACATCCGTTGTCAAGATACATCTGTCTTGCAGTTTCAATATTGTCGATAGTTGGGTTTGGCTGAACACCGTCAAATACTGTGTACTTAACACCAGCCTTATCCATTTCTTCATAAAGTGAGTTAAGAAGACCAAGTGATGTAAGTCCCTTATCAGTTACGATAAGAACATTGTTAACGCCCTTACCCTTAACGAATTCAGGAAGTTTTTTGATACTTCCCGGACCTGTAAGCATTTCAGGTTCACCCCAAGGTAAGAAGAACTCAACGAGATAAATTACCTTCTGGTAAACTCGACAGAATGCTTTAAAGAATACGTTTGCCATATAAATCATTCCCTTTCATTTTGTTGAAGGGAATCGAGCATTTTATACCCCAATACTCAATTCCAACAACCCATTTTAATATATTGGTATCCGAAAACTTCGGAAAATCAACACTATTAACATTTTAACTCAATTTGTTAAATATTTCAATAGCAGATTTGCTATCTGAGTCAATTTGTGCCTTTAATTCGTCCTTTGAATTGAACTTTTTCTCACTTCTTATAAAGTCAAGGAGTTCAACACGGATTTTCTGGTAATACAAGTCACCCTCAAACCCTAAAATACAAGTTTCGGAAAGGACCTTATCACCACCGATTGTAGGGTGACAACCGAAATTTGTAACTGACGGATAAATTTTACCGTCAACAGTTGATTGCGAAGCGTAAACACCGTGTTTAAGGTTGATAAATCCATTAGGGAAATGCTGATTGATAGTAGGGAAGCCTAAAATCTTTTTGCCGATTTTATTACCCTCAACCACAAGAAAATCATAAGAGAAATTTCGTCCAAGCATCTCGTTGGCAGTGATAACATCACCATTTGCCAATGCCTCACGAATTCTTGTGGCACTAATCATTTCACCCTTATACATAGTGCTTTTTGCCATACGATAAACAACATCGTATTTTTCACAAAGCTCGCATAAAACTTTACTGTTTCCGCCACCGTCTTTACCAAAAAGGAAGTTTTCACCACATACAACAGCACCGACATTGTGCTTTTTTATGAGAATATCACGCAAAAATTCTTCAGGAGAAAGGTCACGTATTTCCTCAAAACTGATGTGTACAGGTAAAACCCCGTTTTGCTTTGCAAGATTTTCCTTGTCCTCACTTGTAACAAGGAGGGGAGGAGCAAAGCCTTTAAGTACGGCTTGTGGATGTGTATCAAACATAAGCATTGCAGGG
>JAZOWH010000020.1:0-3811 GCA_045659165.1 Candidatus Fimenecus sp.
GCGTTTTCCATATGTTTAGGGAAGTATGTACCTTCATAATGTTTTAGCAGACTATCTTCATATCAGTCGGGAATGTGTTGGAATGCTGACCTGACATATATCCGTTTTATGTGAGGGTAGTTTTCTTTCAGCTCGGTTGTGATGTTATGGCATAAGTCATCGAATTGACTTTTACTCCCGAAAAAGAAAGTATCAACTTTTTCATTTACGATTAAATTTTCTATAATTTCATACAGCTTATTTTTCAATTCTGCCGTTTCATCTATCTTTCTGTGACCGAAGAAGCAGCAGGTTTTTTCTTTATCTATATCGGGCATCTCTTGCATCAAACCCCATTTCATACATAATCAGCATTATGTGGTAGTTTTGAAAAAAGGACATAAAAAAATCGCCCTGTAAGGCGATGGAAAGTTTCTTGCTACCCAAGAGCATTAGACCAATGATTAGTAATTTTTTCATTGGTCTATTTGCTATGTGCAAATTCTATGAAATTGTGCTATTTGTGTCTGAAACATTGACCTTTTTACATTTTCGTGGTATAATTTATGTAAATAATTTTATTAACTTTGCCACATAATGCTGATTATGTGGTTTTTTAATTTTGCATTCGCACGAGTCCCATTCTTTGCAATTGCCTGCGGTGGGTTGAGCCATTTTCTATGGTATAGATTCTTGTAGTATTTACATTGCTGTGTCCGAGTATATCTGCCAGGCGAACGATATCTTTTTGTAGCGAGTAATATGTTCGCGCGAACAGATGGCGGAGGTTATGTGGAAACACTTTTTCTTTTGATACTCCGGCACTCTCGCATAGCTGTTTCATCGATTTCCATATTGAGTGCCTGTCCACAGGCTGACCTTTTCTTGTTACAAATACGCTCCCCGAACTGATATGCTTTTCCTTTATATATTTTTTAAGGAGAGTACACAATTCTCTCGGCAGTATTATCATTCGTATTTTACCTTTCAACCTAACCTGAGTCTAGCCTGTCATAACAGAATTCACATCGACATATTTTAATTCACTTACACGAATCCCTGTGGCACATATCGTCTGCATAATGAGATAGAGACGCTCGTTCTTTTTGCTTTTTGCCGCTTTCAAAAGTCTTTCATATTCTGCCTTGGTAAGTTCCTTTTCGCTTTGGCAGAAGATTTGCCGTTGCACTTTTAAGTTCTTAACCTTGAGGTCATATCTTTCAATATAATTGAAGTATCCATTGAGAGAGGACAGGACTGAGTTCACACTCGCTGGGGCATACTGCTGTGTTAAAATATTTTTATACTTAAGCACAAGTGTTTTTGTAAGTTCATTGCCGTCCGTCCAATTGATAAATGCAGTGATGTCACGGATGTATTTTTCTATTGTGACTGAGCATTTTTCTTCTTCGGTTAAATAATTTTTGTAGTCTTCAATAGTGCGTTTAGTAATTTCATTCATGATTCAACAACTCCTTTTCAAATATTATATACCGAATAATTTTTTCGAATACAGTTTTGAAAATTTGTTGTCAATGTTTCAGCTTATATGAATATTAAAAGGCGATTGCTAATTCAAAAACGGAATTAACAATCGCCTTAAGTCACTCGTATGCTTTGCCATATTTTTTCACCTCCAGTGAGACAAAGCATACCACAACAATCCTCACAAGTCTACGAAGGAAATGCTGCCATGTGTCTTTTTCAAAAATTTCAACTCTAACTATTTTTAGAGCTTTTTTGAAAAAGGATTTTATGGCAGCGGAAATCAAAGTCACTCATTCGAATTTCTTTTTGCAGAAGGGAATGTAATTGCTCCGTTAATCTTTTTGACCTCGTTGGTACATTCAACGTGAAGGTCATTAAGTTCTTCCCATTCAATATCAAATTCATTTGCGAGCACATGAGCGATTTTTGCAGACTCTACAGCAGATTTAAACATCTGTCTGCCGATTCTGTTCTCGAGATTTGATAGCATGGCTTCCATTCTGCCGAGGATTTTATCGTTGATATATTCCTCAGAATCCTTTACCTTCAAATACTCGTTATAGAATTCAAGAGCCTTTGTCACATACTCAGTCCGGGTGAGTATTTCACGGCCTCTCATACGATTGCTTTCGCATCTTTTATAGAGGTCATTTTCAAGCCATAGACTGATATGGTGTCTATTTTCTTGTCTTCCCATTGATTTTCCTCCTTTCTTAATATTTTTTGATTTATCACACGAACAAACCGCATCAAACGGCGGTTTATCCGTACTTAGCACACAAATTCTATTAAATCGTAAAAAACGCAGCACCAAGATTTCACACGATTTTAATGCGTTACAATGCGGAATTTCTCGATTCTGTCACACAAAACAGCACCAACCCTCCTCGAACAGCACCTGTTTTAAAAGCCCCGAACTGCACTGCCCGTCGGTGTTTAACCGCACTGGGGCATTTCAAATGCACCAGTGCTTTTTCCTGCTTCATTTTATTCTTTTGACTTTCGTTCAAAAAGGGGCGCCCCATCAGGTGATATCTTATACTTTCGTTTGTTCTTTCAAATCGATTTTAAGGTGTTACAACCGCTTGAAAACCCCTTGTTTCAGCAGGTGTTTTTGTTTGGTGGTGTAACTACCTTACCCTGAATAGTTTTGTCTCAAAACCATTGGAAAACCCTTTGTCATAACTCTATAATCGATTTGTAGGTCTTAACTCTTCCTGACACACGATGATTTACGAGGTTAACTTTCTTGGGTAGGGTAAATACCTTACCCAAGATTTTTCTTCTCGAAATTCTCTGTCACAGTCGTTCTCATTTGCCATATAATTGTTTTTCTGCTACTACCTTCGACAGGTATGCCGTATAGGAGAGATATAACTTATTCAGGCAGTGCAATTCCACTTGTCAAAAACAAATCCATTTCATTCCGCTAACCTGCCGACTGATTTCACCTGAATTAAAAAATATAATTTCACACATCGTTTCACAAAAATATTTTGAGTCAAATTCAAAATCTCTTTTCTTTGATTAATGTGTAATAAATTTTAATACGGGGTAGAGGCAATTCTTGAAGCAGAAAACAATTTCTATGCAGACTCTCTTGGATGCTTTCTGTCATATTCTTCGAGCATCCTTTTAGCATTTTCACGAGCCAGGTCTTCCTGAAACTTTTTCATCTGCTACTGATGGAAATATTCAACCGCATCCTGTATAGGACGAATTGTATATTTTAAATTTCCATTTTGCTTCTTACCATTTTTCAGAATTACTTCTGTCGGCTCAGTATAGATAAGACACTTTTCTTCAAGCTCTCTTACATATTTAGCGACTGTAGTTTTGCTTGCAATGTTAAGTGCCTTGCCGATAGTTTTGTAACTCGGATAGCACTGATAAGTTTTTCTGTCCTCAACGTAGATTAGATAAAAATATATCAGTCGTGCGAGTGGACTTAAATCCAGGTGCATAATGGAATTGGGAAGTATAAAACAATTCCCGAATTTATTTTGCTGATTATATAAATATCTCATCGTCATCCTCCTCTCGTAAGAGGTCAGCAGATACATTATCTCCGTATTCCATTTGGACAATTTCATCTGCCGTATAACGCAATGCATTATACAGAGCATTTATGATATATGGAACAGGACTTCTGCCTTGAATTTCAACCTTGCCATCAACCAGTTTTCTCGGCATATTATTATCGACATAGACGATATGTTCATAGCTGATATTTTCTAATCGTTTACGAACAATTTCACGGGGAATAATTTCGCCGCCAACCGAAATTGATTCTGAATTAAACATAATCTCAATAGCCGATTCATAATTCTTTTTTGCAAGACCT
>JAZOWH010000021.1:0-7084 GCA_045659165.1 Candidatus Fimenecus sp.
TAACTCTTCTATATCCTTTTTTTCCAAGGATGTATCGCCAGAAACACCATCTGCTTCATTATTCTTATTTTCTAAAAGTTCGTCTTTTTTTGCCAAAATAACACCTCCGAACTACATACATTGGTATTATACAATTTTTCACATGGTTTTGCAATAAGAAAAAAGAGGATAGAACCCTATCCTCTTTAATAATTTTATTTTACACTATTGAGAGCTTCAAAGTTTGCTTTGTTTGAAGTATAAAGTTTCTTGAACACTTCAAAGTTCTTGTCATACACTGCCTTATTTTCCTTGTTAGGAACATAAGTATTAATAGCAGGAATAAGTTTCTTTGCATCCTGAACACTTGGGATGATGCCTGCGTTAACTGCGATAAGAACAGCAGCACCAACAGAGCCAACGTTCTGTGGACTTGCAACAGTTTCAATAACTCTGCCTGTACAGTCAGCAAGAATCTGACTTGTAACCTTTGAAAGTGCTCCACCACCAACAAAACGAATTGTATTTGATGTCTTAACCTTCTTATCCTGTGTTTCGATAAACCAACGAAGGTGGAAACAAACACCTTCAACAACTGCTCTGATAAGTTCAGTTTTACCCGTATCAAGACTTATGTTGAAGAACATTCCTCTTGAATTAGGGTCTTCAAAAGGACAACGGTTACCATGAAGCCAAGGCGTGAAAATTACTCCACCACTACCTGCAGGAATTGAATCCACAACAGCCATCATATAGTCGTAAAGATTTGTAAATACAACCTCACGGTCAGCATCTTTAAGCTTTAAGTCGTGCTGTTTATCAAGATAAAGGTCAATTTCGTCAAGCGCCAGATGGTCCTTAACCCACTCAACACACTTACCAGCTGTTTCAAGCTCTGCAAAATAGTTATAAATTCCATCAGCGGCACCAACAACAGCAGCAATCATAGCACTTGCGTCAACAATACTCTTGTCAACAACAGTTGTAACCCAACCGGATGTACCCTGATAAATATGGGTATCACCAAGACCTGTTGCACCTGCACCAACACCGATAAGTGTAGCGTCACCACCACCGCCGAATACAGAAATTCCAGGAACAAGACCTAACTGTTCAGCCTGTTCAGCGCGAAGTGTACCGATTTTATCTGTACAATCCACAATCTTTGCAAGGTGGTCCATATTAACACCGAGCAGCTTGCAGATTGTAGAACTCCAGCACTTTTTGTTGTTATCATAAATCAAAGCACCGAAAGCAGAGTCCTTTGTCATTACAAATTCACCTGTCATACGGCAGATAAGATACTCTTTAACATCAAGCCATTTATGTACTCTCTTAAAATTTTCAGGCTCATGTGCTTCTGTCCATTTATATTTCCATACAGGGTCTTTAACACTGGCTGCAACAGCACCTGTAATTGCAAGTGATGGAAGAAGCTTAAAGATGTTTGCCCCTGCAATCTGTGGTCCGTATGCGATACCCTTTTTAAGTTCTTCTGTCGCACGCTGGTCCATATAGCTGAATGCACGACGAACATGATTACCGTCTTTATCAACAAGAACTAAGCCCTGCATCTGTGAGCAGAATGAAATACCATAAATATTTTTAGGGTCAACACCTGATTCAGCAATAACCTTCTTTGATGTTGAGCACATTGCTGACCACCATTCGTCAGGGTCCTGTTCAGCACCACCATTAGGCATAATATAAAGTTTATAGCCCTCGCTTGCTGCAGAAATAAGTTCGATTGTCTTTCCTATCTTGAAAAGACAAGTCTTAACTCCTGTTGTACCAATATCAAAGGCAAGAGCATAAATTTCTTTTTCCATTTTCACTTTCTCCTTCAACTAAAAAGTTGTATGCACAATAATTTTATCATAAAGAATTATTTTTGTACAGTATTTTTTATCAATGATACATTTAAAATTGTAGGGGCAGGTCTCCGTGCCTGCCCGTGATTATTGAAAATACGAATGATAATCACCATTTGCTTTTTCATCAATGTCCTGTTCGGTTGTAAAACTTATGTTCACTTTTTTATTCAATAAGTTTTTCATAATATTATCAATTTGTTCTTGCATTTCGTTTGCATAAGTTATTTTTCCAGCGACCTGCATTTCTGTTATTTCAAACGCCTCTTTTGGATAGCCTTCATCAAGGAGATTTTGCGTTGTTTGTGAAATCAAACTATCACATAATCCATTCTCTTTTGCCAATTTTAATTCATCGTTAGTATTAAACAAATACCAGATTACCAGATTGTTTGGGGATATATCAATCGAGCCATAAAAGAAATGCCCCGAAATCTTTGGTGTGCAGTTTTCAAATTCTTTTATAGTTTTGTTTACTGCCTTTTTGATTTTTCTTTCTAATCTGAATTTTTCAAACATATTAGACTCCTTACGGGCAGGCATGGAGTCCTGCTCCTACAAAGTTATATTGCTTATTTTAGTTTTCTGTTTTCATCAACTTCATTTCCTTTGAGAAAACTACTGCAAACACACATGCTGAAATAATAATTGATATTGCATCAGATACAGGTTCCGCAAGGAATACTGCGAAAACTTTATTTTCAAAGAAATTAGGTAATATATAAATAAGTGGCACCAACAAAATGATTTTTCTCAGACAAGCAATAAAGAGTGATGCTTTTGCCTTTCCGATAGCAATAAAAGTCTGCTGAACTGCCACCTGTATGCCAAAGAATACCATCGCACTACAATAAATACGGATTGCCCATGTGGTTGTTTCCACAAGTTCAGGATTATCATTGAAAATGCTGATAAAGAATTGTGGGAAAAGTTCAATTAACATACCAAACACAAAAATGTATGTGAAACACATTATCAAGAATGCTTTAAATGCTTGTTTTACTCTGTCACCATTCTTCGCACCATAATTATAACTGATTACAGGTTGTGCACCCTGACCGATACCCTGTGCAGGTACCCACACCATTTGCAAAACAGTTGTACAGATTGTCATAGCACCAACTACAATATCTCCACCATATTTTTGTAGTGAAGAATTAAATGCAACATTAATTACTGCCTCCGTCGCATTCATTACGAATGGTGAAATACCAAGAGCTAATACCGGCGCAAGAATTTTGCCGGTTGGCATGAGATTTTCTCTTTTTATTCTTAATTTAGTTTTCTGTCCTGTTAAAAATAACAATACCCAAACTGCTGAAATTGCCTGAGAAATTATCGTAGCAAAGGCAGCACCCTGAACGCCCATTTTAAAACCAAAAATAAATATTGGGTCAAGAATTATGTTGCAGATTGCACCGATAAGCACTGTCGCCATACTGATTTTTGTAAATCCCTGAGTTGTAATAAACATATTAAGTCCCAAAGAAATCATTACAAAAACCGAACCTGCCACATAAATATTCATATATGGCAAGGCATATATAATTGTGCTTTCACTCGCACCGAAAAGCATTAAAAACTTTTTGCCGAAGGTCAGGAAAACCACCGTAAGGATTACTGATAACATTACAAGCAATGAAAAACAGTTTCCAAGAATTTTTTCAGCTTTTTTGATGTCACCTTTGCCCATTTCAATAGAAGCACGTGGTGCACCACCCTGAGCCACAAGCATTGTAAATGCAGAAATCAGCGAAACAACTGGGAAACAAAGTCCCACACCTGTAATCGCCAGAGTTCCCACATCTTCCATATGACCAATATAAATTCTATCAACAATGTTATAAAGAAGATTTACTATCTGCGCAAGGATAGCAGGGATGCTCAATTTTATAATCAAACTCCATACGGGAGCAGTCGCCATTTGTTGTGATATATCTTGTTTTTTATCCATTATTTCACCCAATTAAATCCTGATACTTTTTCAGATATTCTTCGATTTCCTTTCCATTTACATATTCAGTAAGGCATCCCACACCTGTAACACATTTGCCACCTGTGATATTACCTGCCAAAATACACTTTTTGAAATCAAAGTCATTATAAAGTCCATAAATGAAACCTGAAAGGAACGCATCTCCTGCACCTGTGGCATCAACGCAAGAAAACTCATCAATGTTCTTAACTACAAAATAATCATTATCAAAACCTGCGCAACCTTGTTTTCCAAGTTTCACGACAGGTTTTTCGAAATATTCACCGAGTATTTTGAGAGCCTCTTTATAATCCTTTGTACCTGTCAATTTTTCTGTTTCATCAATATTAGGAGTATAATAATCGGCGATTTCAATTAAATCTTTATGTTTCTCAAAAGACATATCATCGCTATATCCCGTATCAAGAACAAGGATTGTACCATCTTTTTTAAGTTCTTTATATACAGGTATGATTTTCTCCTGCATTGCCACAATTTTTGCACCTTTAAGTGCGTTGTAGATTTTTTCAAGCATCTCGTCAGAATATGTTTCTGTGCCGCCATAAGACACAAAAGTTCTGTCTGTACTTGTGATAATCGCAGAAGTTACATTAAGTGGATATCCTGTACTCTCAAAAATTTCATAGCTTGTCCCACTTTTAACAAGTTCACTTTTTGCAAACTGCGAAAACATATCGTCGCCCAAAAATGTGCCGATTTTCGCAGGTACTCCTAATCGTGAGCAGTTTATCATCGTTGCAGGAAGTCCACCACCAAGACAAACTCTGAAATCTTTTGAATAGATTTCTTCTCCCTCGTTTGGAATTCTTGGCATTCCTGAATAGAGTAAATCAACATTTAATTTTCCGAAAGCCGCAACAAAACTCATTTCCATTCTCCCGTAAAATCTTTGTTAAGTTCAATGTAACTATCAACAAGTTTTTCTGCCAAAGAATATGAACCCACCAAAGGATGAAGATAAAGGCAATCAACTGCACTTTCTCTGTCACAATTTATAATGGCCTTTGATGCAAGTCGTTCATAAGCCTTAACTCTTGTTATAATCTCTTTATTTTCAAAAGGCACGTCACCTATCGCAATCGGTGTCACCTTTCCGTCTTTTATTTCACAAGAAATCTCAACTGTATCATTTTCATCAAGGAAATCTATAGCCTTGTTATCATTTGGAATACAGGCAATCATTCTTGACTTTTCTGTGGAGTTTTTTGCATCGATAATTCCCAATGCAACACCTGCATAACCACCGTCATCAGGAGCAAACATATCAAAATGCCATGTAGAATTTCGTTTTTCGCCTGTTTCACTTGCCATATACGAATTTTCACGAAGACCGTAATAGTAGTCAAAAATTTCAAGTGCCTTTTCAAAATCGTTTTCAATATCAACCGCTGACAATTCTTCTGTCATTTTCTCGTTGATGTCTGCAATCTGCTCACCACGAGTACGCTCAGCACCCAGAATGTTTTCAACAGCTTTTTCACGATTATAGAAATAATACATATATTCATTAGGCACATACTGTTTTCTCATCAAGAAATCCTTACTGAAATATCTTAAATCAGTGTTTTCATAAGCCTTGTCGTCACTTACAATCTTGCTTGTTATATCAACACCATCAGCCTTGATGTATTTAAAGAAAGACAGATGATTAAGCCCATAGCAACGGGCATCAAGATGATTTTCAGGATAGCCATACAGCTCTTCAAATCGACGCAACATTCCACTTGGAGCATCACAGATGCCATAAGTGAAGTCATATCCCATATCACGAAGTGTCTGTGATACTACACCAGCAGGATTTGTGAAATTAAACACCATAGCATCAGGCTTTGCATACTGTTTTACTAATTCGCAATATTCCTTTAATGCAGGGATACTTCTCATGGCAAATGAAAATCCCGCAGCACCCGTTGTTTCCTGACCAAGAATGCCCATATCCAATGCAATTCTTTCGTCACGGCAACGCATTCTGTCACCACCGGCACGAATGGTTGTAATAACATAATCTGCATCTTTTATGGCAGTTACTCCATCAGTAGTCAATGTAAACTTCAAAACAGGACAAAGACGGCGAGAGACTTCTCTCGCCATCTTGCCGTATATGTTTAATTTTTTCTCATTGTTATCCATAAAGACGAGTTCTTTTATGCCCATCTTTTCTGCTCTGCCTGCAATACTTTTTGCAAGGAACATTGAACGGACTCCACCGCCACCGATAACCGCAAGTTTCATAAATTAAAGCACCTCTGAAACGTTACTTTCACCTGAATCAAGGTTAAGTCTGAGTGTCTTATCAACACCATCTTCTGTAAAGTCAAGACGAATTACATCGTCATTTTCAAATTCTGCAAGATTTACCTTGTAATCTTTATTCTTGAAGAAGTCCTTAAGAACATCGATTCTGTTATCGTCGAAATCACCTGCATTATCAGAAACGAAAAGAACATTACCACAAATGCTGTTAACTTTACCATGAAGAAGTTTCTGTTCCCAGTTATATCCGATATTGATATCACGAAGGAAAAATACGTCAGGGTCGTTACAGAATGCTCTTCCGTCAAGGTGATTACGGAAAATTGTGTTTGTAATTGCATTCTGTGATGATGGCATTTCCGCATTTGTTCTAACACATGTAACGATTGAGTTAATGTTAAGGCTCTTTTTAAGCTCGAATTTCCAGTTCTTGTTTACGTCACAGCTGATACGACAAGCATCAAAGATACCCATACAAGCGCCGAGAGGAACACCGCAACCAAGAATCCACTTGTCACCACAAGCTTCACGGAGTAAATCTACACCGTCGCACATAATTTCGCCACGAGTTTTGCCGTTTCTTGGTTCGATACACTGGCTGTAAAGGAAGTCAAGCTTAACCATGTCATATCCCCATACATTGAGAACTGTGTCGAAAACCTTCTTGATATATTCACGAACATCAGGATTGTAAATATCGAGTGTGTATGCACCACCCCAACCCTGACAGCCAAGCATCTTTTTGCCTGTCTTATTCCATCTGATAAGCCAGTCAGGATGCTTCTTTGCAATAATTGAAGAACACTGTGCACTGAAAGGAGCAAGC
Source organism: Candidatus Fimenecus sp. (assembly GCA_045659165.1). GTDB lineage: Bacteria > Bacillota > Clostridia > Oscillospirales > Acutalibacteraceae > Fimenecus. The sequence continues at coordinate 6,926 of JAZOWH010000021.1, forward strand.
CAGATACCTGCCTTATAGCCCTTCTTGTGAATTTCGTCAGCAATATATTTCATGCCCTTAGGGAACTTTTTGTGGTCAGTAATGAGCCAGTCACCAACTGCGTGCTGATATCCGTCGTCAACCTGGAAGATATTTACTTCTTCACTTGCTCTGTCAAGA
>JAZOWH010000022.1:0-2082 GCA_045659165.1 Candidatus Fimenecus sp.
GGTGACAAACACTCATACCTTTTCATTTATGACTGGACAGCAAATCCTTTTGATATTGCAAAAGACCTTAATCAGTTTATTAAGGAAGTAAAAGAAAAGTCAGGTCACGATAAAGTTGCTATTTGTGCTGAAAGTATGGGTGGATGTATGACAAATACATACTTGGCACTTTACGGATATAAAGATGTGCAGACAGTTGTTATGGCAAACTCTGCATTTAACGGACTTGAAATGTTGGGTCAGCTCTTTATCGGCAATCCAAAAATTGATGGTCCTGCTCTTGGTGGACTTATCGCACAGAGTATTTATGGTAATGCTGAATACGCTTCACTTATTCCATATATTCCACTTTTAAAAGACCTTGCAAATTTCGCAAACAATCTCTTTGAGGTTGCAGGTGACAGAATTTACGATGAAGTTTTAATCCCTGTATTCGGATGTCTTCCATCATTCTGGTGCTTTATTCCTGAATATCATTTTGAAGAAGCAATGAAAAAAATGCTTAAGGGTGCAGGTCCTGAACTTGAAAAATTCGTTAAGGAATATTACGAAAAGGTTGCAAGTAAGACAACTGACAGAGTAAAAGAAATGGTAGAGAGTAAAGATGTTAACTATTTCTGCGTTTCAAACTATAACAAATTTATTGCACCTGTTACAGAAACTTCTCGTTGGAATTCTGACGGTGTTATTGAAACATACAACACAAGTGGTTTTGCTACTGTAGCAGATATGGGCACAACTCTCGGTGATGATTATACTCAGGCTAAAAAGACTGGAGTAAATATGGTGTCACCTGACAATATTGTTGACGTTTCAACTGCACAGGCACCAATGCAGACATGGATGACAAAAAACTGGGGACATATTGCATACAGACTTGATGACGGTACTTGTGATTTCTATCTCTGGTTGCTTACTGCAAATGAACAGTACACAGTTTTGTCAAATCCAAAATATCCACAGTTTATGTACTATAACACAGAAATTCCACAGCTTGTGCCATTCACTTGTGGTAATGGTGATGCGAATGGTGACGGAAAGATTACTTCATCTGACGCAAGACTTGTAATGAAATCCGTTGCAGGTTTTGGCAAAATGGCTGAAGAGAATTTCAAGAATGCAGATATGAACTGTGACAATCAAATCACAGCATCAGATGCAAGAATTATTCTTAAAAAGGTAGCAGGACTTTTATAATTATGAATGCGTAATTCGTAATGATGAATTGTTGTTTATAAATAAATTGATTTGTTAAATTGTAGGGGCTGACAACTGAGTAGCCCGTAACATAGGAGGAAGAAAAATGTTAGTTATTTTAGCACTACTTTCAGATATCGTTTATTTCTTAACTAGTTGGTTACCATTCTGATAAATAACAAAATTAAAGGGCATCAATTCGATGTCCTTTTTTTATTCTACTATCCGTAGGTTGTAAGTTGTTGTGGAATCACTCTGCCACCACTTGAGCAGAAGAAACTGATAACCACAAAACAAAAAAGCAACAGATTTTACTCTGTTGCCTTAATCAATTTATTTTGTAATATCTCTTGCTACGTGAACACCACTTGCAGATGCGTGAGAAAGAGAGTGAGTTATACCGCTTCCGTCACCGATAATATAAAGACCATCATAACGGGACTCTAATTTTTCGTTAACTTCAACTTCCATATTATAGAATTTAACCGCAACACCATACAACAATGTGTCGTCGTTTGCAGTACCCGGAGCAATCTTGTCCAAAGCATAAATCATTTCTATAATACCATCAAGAATACGCTTAGGAAGAACAAGGCTCAAGTCACCAGGAGTTGCCTGAAGAGTAGGTGTGATAAATGCTTCTTCAATACGACTTGGAGTAGAGCGTTGACCACGAATCAAATCACCGAAACGCTGAACAATAACACCGCCACCCAACATGTTGCTGAGTCTTGCGATAGATTCACCATAGCCGTTGGAATCCTTGAATGGCTCGGAGAAATGCTTAGCAACCAAGAGAGCGAAGTTAGTGTTCTCTGTCTGCATAGCAGGGTCTTCGTAACTATGTCCGTTAACTGTGATAATACCATTAGTATTTTCGTTAAC
>JAZOWH010000023.1:0-2210 GCA_045659165.1 Candidatus Fimenecus sp.
CTCAGTGCAAACTTCAATATGCTCCGTATCTGGGGTGGTGCTTACTATACACCTGACTATTTCCTTGAGCAGTGCGACGAAAAAGGTCTTCTTATCTGGCAGGACTTTATGTTTGCATGTCTTATGTACCCATTCTATGAGGAAGATTTTCTCCAGAATGTGTTAAATGAAATCAGATATCAGATTATGCGAATGAAATCCCATCCTTCTCTTTGCCTTTGGTGTGGTAATAACGAAGTTGAAACAATGTTCTCATATATGCCTGAAACAATGAAAATTGTTCAGTGGTATAAGAAATTTTTCTATGAGATTCTTAAGGATTTGACAACTGAACTTGACCCTGACACTCCATATATTGAAACATCTCCAATCGGTGATGGTTTCCGTAAGGGCGTAACAGGTGATGACCACGGCGATACTCATATGTGGACAGTTTGGCATGGTCAGAAACCACTTAACTATTACAGAAGCAGACCTACTCGTTTCTGTAGTGAATTTGGTCTTGAATCATTACCGTCAATGGATGCTGTTCGTCAGTTTGCAGAAGAAAGTGATTATTACATCACAAGTGATATTTTCAATTCTCATCAAAAATGCAAAAACGGCAACAGAAAGATGCTCTATTATCTCCTCGAAAAGTTCTATGAGCCTGAAAAATTTGAAGATTTAATCTATATGACAAATCTCATCCAGAAAGAATGTATTCAGGATGCTACTGAGCATTGGCGTCGTCATCGTGAGCGTTGTAATGGTTCACTTTTCTGGCAGTATAACGATTGCTGGCAGGCTCCTTCATGGTCAAGCGTTGACTACACAGGCAAGTGGAAGGCTCTTCAATACGCTGCCCGTCATTTCTTTGAACCGGTTTGTGTTTCAATAGAAGAAACAGATAAGGATTATAAGGTTTATATTCTCAATGATACGTTAAATGAGCGTAATGTTAAGGTAAGTATATGTCTTTCAACTCTTGATGGTAAGGTTTTATATGAAAACAGTAATACAGCAGATTTAATGGTTAAAGTTGCTGCTAATTCAAGGGTTATGTTTGAAAAAGGCAATGTAGCAGGTGATAAGAAGAATATGTTCTTATCAGTTAAACTTTATGAAAACGGAAAAGTAGTTTCAGAAAGAACAAAGATTTTCGTTCCTGACAGAGATTTAAAAATGACTGCAGGTACAATCAAGAAAACAGTTTCTTATGAAAACGGTGAAATTACTGTTAAGATGGTGTCACCTGTATTCTGTCGTAGTGTTATGGTAGATATTGAGAATTTTAGAGAGCCTTTCTCTGATAACTATTTCGACTTACTTCCAAATGAAGAAAAGGTTGTTACAGTTAAGGCTGATAAGTTGTATGACGTTACAGTAAAATCTCTTGCAGATATTCCAGTAAAAGGCTCAAAGTTCAAAACAGCACTCTTTAGAACAAAATTCTTTATTGAACCTGAAAATCTTGCAAACTGGTTCTACTATTCAACTAACTGATTTACTGAAAGGATGATTTTATGAAAAAAGTTATTGCAATATTACTTGTGTTAGTTATTGCTCTTTTCTCTTTTGCTGCTTGTAGTAAAGATGAGTCAAAAGGAAATGAAACACAGAATAATTATAAGCCAATGGAAGAATTCAATGAAGATAAATTGAAAGAAACATGGACAGCTGGTGAAATAACATTCCCAAATGGTAATAAAATTACACTTCCTTGTACAGTTGGTGAATTTATTGATAAATCAGGGTTAAATACACCTATCGCATCACAGTATGAAAATAAGTTAATCAGAGCTGGAGAAACATTCAGCCTTAATCTTATCGGTGATGATGTTCAGGTAAAAATCAGTTGTCAGAATAGAGGTGAAGAAGATTCAAATTATCTCGATGTAACTGTTACAAGCTTTAACTTCTTTAATGGTAAACCAGGTAACAGACAAATTACAGTTGCTGCTGGACTTACTGTAGGCGTTACAAGAGAGGATGTTGAATCGGCACTCGGTATTCCTGAAGGAAAAACATCTGAAGATACAATGTATACATACAAGGCTGAAATAGGTGATAAACAAAGAATCAGATTGAATGTATCATTTAATTCGGACGATATCGTTAACTCAATCTCATATAAGTTGGATAACTAAAAAAATTACAGGGTTGAAATTCAACCCTGTTTTTTTATTCTCCTATACAAAAATCATCCTGTACAGAAATAATCTTAACTT
>JAZOWH010000024.1:0-3911 GCA_045659165.1 Candidatus Fimenecus sp.
CTCAATTTGTTTTAAGGAGGAGTTATCTTGTACCGTGCTTTTTACAGAAAATACCGTCCGTCAACATTTACTGATGTTGTTGGTCAGGAGCATATTACAAAAACACTTGAAAATGCTGTGAAAACAGGAAAAACAAGTCATGCTTATCTTTTTACAGGTTCTCGTGGAACAGGTAAAACCTCCTGTGCAAAAATTCTTGCAAAAGCAGTAAACTGTATTAATTCCGACAACGGAAATCCGTGTAATGAATGTGAAATCTGTAAGGGTATTGATTCAGGCGCAATTCTTGATATTATCGAGATTGATGCTGCCTCTAACAATGGCGTTGATAACATCCGTGATTTAAGAGAAGAAGCAAACTTTACCCCTGCCAATGCAAAATACCGAGTTTATATTATTGACGAAGTTCATATGCTTTCAATCGGTGCATTCAACGCTCTTCTTAAAACTCTTGAGGAGCCACCTGCACACGTTATTTTCATATTAGCAACGACTGAAGTTCACAAATTACCTTCAACTATTCTTTCTCGTTGTCAGCGATTTGATTTCAAGCGTATTCCACCTGAATCAATTGCCGAAAGACTTAAAGAAGTTGCAGAAAAAGAAAATCTTCAGATTTCCGATGACGGTGCTATGCACATAGCACGAATTGCCGATGGTGCAATGCGAGATGCTCTTTCTCTCCTTGATCGTTGCTCATCATATGAGGGTGTAATTGATTCTGCCGCTGTAGCAAGCAGCGCCGGTCTTGCAGGACGAGAACATATTTTCGAGCTTTGCAACTGCATTATTGAAAAAGATGCAGCAAAGGCGTTGGAAGTTGTGAATAAGCTCTATAACGATTCTTGTGATATGGAAAGACTTATCACAGAGCTTACAAGCCATTTCAGAAATCTTATGGTTTCAAAGGCTGTTAAAAACTTTGAAGATATGATTATCTGCTCACAGGGTGAAATTGAAATCATCCGTCAGCAGAGTGCAAGAACAACTCTTGCAACTATTATGTCTTGCATTGACATTCTCACAGCGTCAGCATCCACTATGAAACAAGGTGCAAATCGCAGAACAAGTGCAGAACTTTGTATTATCAGACTTTGTACGCCTGCTCTTGACAGCGATATGAATGCTATTCTTCGCAGACTCAGTGAGCTTGAAAGTATGGTTGCATCAGGAAATGTTACAGTAAAGGCAGAAACACCTGTCGCACCTGTTAAAGAAACTGTTCAGCCTGTAAAGCAGGAAACAGCACCTGTTCAGGTGAAAAACGAACCAATAGATGATGAACCACCACTTCCAGAGCCACCTCCTGCACCACAGGAAGAAAAAATTGTTCCACAAAATATGGGAACAACTCCTTTTGATAAGTGGCCTGAGGTTCTTGACAAAGTATTCTCACAAGACAAGAGTCTTATCGCAATGCTTACAGGTTCATCAGCATTTATTCATCAGGATAAATACCTTTTAATTAAAGGTTCACCTGTCCTTGAAATGTATCTTAAAACAGGTGACTATTCAAAAACCATAAAAGAAGCCGTTAGACAAATAACAGGCAAATCATATACTCTTGCTGTTTATAATAACAAGCAGGAACAAGCACCAAAAAATCCACTTTCTGACCTTGTGTCAAAAGCAAGAAATCTTGGTGTGAAAATTGAGGAGGAATAAAAATGAAAGCAAGAATACCAAACCAGGGCGGCCAGGCAAATATGATGAAACGCATCCAGCAGATGCAGGAAGATATGGCTCGTGTTCAGCAGGAATGTGAAGAAGCAGAATACAACGCTTCTGCAGGTGGCGGAGCTGTTGATGTAACAGTAAACGGTAAACATCAGCTCGTTTCTGTTAAAATTCAGCCAGATGTTGTTGACCCTGAAGATGTTGAAATGCTTGAAGATTTACTCATGGCTGCAGTTAACGAAGCAATGAGAAAGGCTGACGAAACAACTGAAAGAGAAATGGGTAAAATCACAGGTGGATTAAATATCCCAGGACTCGGATTCTAATGTATAATCACTAATCGGAGCACAAATTATGGCTATACTTTCATTGGAAAAATTGATAGAAGAATTTCGCAAAATGCCCTCTGTCGGTGTAAAATCGGCGGAGCGTATGGCGTATTATATTCTTGGTCTTGATGACGAGGATACAAAAAGCCTTGTGGATGCCATAAATAACGCTCATACAAATATTCATACTTGCTCTGTATGTCACAACCTTACAGAAGACGAAAAATGTAGTATATGTAACAATCCAAAACGCGACCCATCTGTAATCTGTGTTGTTGAAAATCCTCGTGATGTAACTGCTTTTGAGCGTACTCACGAATATAAGGGTACATACCATGTTTTGCATGGTGTAATCTCTCCTATGAACAACATCGGACCTGACAATATCCGTATTAAGGAATTGCTTCAGCGTATGGCAGATGATTCAGTTAACGAAGTTATTATGGCTACAAATGCGACAACCGAAGGTGAAGCAACTGCAATGTATATCGCAAGACTCTTAAAACCAATGGGAATTCAGGTAAGTCGTCTTGCATACGGAATTCCTGTAGGTAGCGACCTTGAATATGCAGACGAGGTAACACTTTCCAGAGCACTTAAAGGCAGAAGTCTGTTATAATATGCTTGTAGGGATGGTTCACAAATCGCCCGTAATTTTGCTTGTTTAAAGTAACTCAAAAGGAGGAATAATTATGGCAGAGAAAAATCCTAATACTACAATTGCACAGAATAAAAAAGCTCTCCATGATTATTTCGTCATTGAAAGTTATGAAGCAGGCATTGAACTTGTGGGCACAGAAGTAAAATCTCTGCGTCAGGGCAAATGCAATCTTAAAGATGCATGGTGCAGTATCGTTGAGGGTGAACTTTTCGTCAATGGTATGCACATAAGCCCTTATGACCACGGCAACATTTTCAACCGTGACCCATTGAGAGTGCGAAAACTCTTGATGCACAAAAAAGAAATTATGCGACTTCTTGGCACAACAAAGCAAGATGGTCTTACTCTTATTCCATTATCTATTTATTTCAAAAAAGGTAGAGCAAAGGTTCAGGTAGGTCTTTGTAAAGGTAAAAAGCTTTACGACAAGCGTGATGTTGCTGCTAAAAAAGAAGCACAAAGAACAATCGAACGCTCTATGAAAGAAAGATTAAGATAATTCGCAATTCGTAATGCGTAATTCGTAATTAAAACTATGGAAAATATAATTGTTAAAAAAAGCAAAGCATTTGCTTTAAGAATTATAAAACTATATAAGCACCTCGATACCAACTACAAAATCGGTGTTATTTCAATGCAGATTTTAAAAAGTGGAACAAGTATTGGTGCGAATGTTAAGGAAGCAATAAGAGCTCAAAGCAAACCTGATTTCTATGCCAAACTAAACATTTCCCTTAAAGAAGCAAGTGAAACCGAGTATTGGCTAGAACTTCTTTATGAGAGCGAATATATTACAAAAGAACAGTTTGAAAGTATTTATGGTGATTGTCAGGAATTGTTAAAAATCTTAACAGCAATCACTAAAACTCAAAACAAATAATTACGAATTGCGAATTACGCATTCATAATTATATATACGGGGATGAAAGGATTTCGACGGGGATTTTGAACTGCGATAAGCGAGCGGTGGAGTCTGACCACCATAAAACGGACGGTTTATTAAAAATAAACGACAAAAACGAAAAAGTACTTCTTGCTGCTTAATTAGCGGCGAGCATTCCCCCGAGAGGACTGCGGCTCGGTACGGAGTGTCATTTAGCAGTAAATGTGAACGGATAACCGCCTTGTAGTCCGTCACACATAACAGGGCTACCGAAATGAATGCCTGTTTGTCGGCTGTCACGTAGGGAATTTTAGTAGATAAACTACGCTCGTAGAAAGTTTCAGGAATAGATTTTCGGACG
>JAZOWH010000025.1:0-3275 GCA_045659165.1 Candidatus Fimenecus sp.
TTGTCAACGTCAACAACTTCTTCGTCAGCTTCCATTGTAATAGGTTTTGTGTTTAAATCTGACATTAACTACAACAATCCTTTCGTCAGAATTTCAAATGGTGTGGCAATTTCAAAAACAACCTTTGCATTCCTTCCGCAAAGGTTACGAAGGCTGATTTCCTTGCCATCAATAGTGAGTATATGGTCCGAAACCGTACCCACAATGTATCTTAACGGGTCATAAGTAATATCAAAACCCGTAATGACCATATTTCCATCATCGTCATAGGTCATAGTCTGTCCTTCCTCGAGAGAAGTCTGAACACCTGCACCAAATGAACGATAAGTAGTAGAATAAGCTCTGATTTGCTCATTCTCTATAATATAAGTATCTTTTAAAGGAGTCTGGTTAACTGAGTGGATAAATTCCACAGAAAACATAAGTCCGTCTTCCGCTTTTTGCGTTATATATCTTGTGTTTGTATCAGAAACATACATAACAAGATAGGGGGTAGACATAAGACTCATTAAAACAGCAGCCGCTGTAATGATTATCATTAAAACGGCTGCTACAATTAACCTTTTTTTAGAGCTTGTAAAGGTCGTTTGGCTCATTATTTAATAGCGCCAACTTCTTTATAGTACTTTTCTGCACCTGGATGGAAAGGAACTGAAATGCTTGATACAGCATATTCAAGAGTCATTTCCTTAGCCTTATCGTGTGAATAGTCGTCTACATTTTCATAAATAGCTTTTGTAAGCTGGTAAACAGTTTCTTCATCGAGGTCGTTGCTTACGATAAATGTAGCCTTAACAGCAACTGTTGTAGAATCTTTATCGATACCATTGTATGTACCTGCTGGTACTGTGTAAGCAGCATAGAAACCGTAGCCTTCCTGAAGCTTTGCAAGATGTTCAGCATCGATTTCAACAAGAACGATACCTGTAGTTGTTGAAAGGTCTGTGATAGCAACTGTAGGAGCACCTGCTGTGCAGAAGAACGCGTCAATCTTACCATCCTTAAGAGCATCAGCTGATGCCTGGAAGCTAAGGTTCTGCTTGTCGATGTCTTCAAATGTAATATCATAAGCGCCAAGAATCTGCTGTGCGTTGAATTCAACACCTGAACCACTGTCACCAACAGAAACTTTCTTGCCTTCAAGGTCAGCAATTGTCTTGATACCTGAATCAGCACGAGCAACTACCTGACAAACTTCAGCATAAACAGCGCCAAGAGTTGAGAATGATTTGATTGCTCCGTCACTTTCAAAGAGAGATGTTCCGTTGTAAGCATAGTCCATAACGTCGTTCTGAACGATAGCCATATCTACGATACCATCGTCAATGTCAAGGATGTTAGCCTTTGAAGCGCCAGATGACTGAACTGTAAGCTGAGCACCTGTCTTTTCTTTAAGAACTGTTGAAATAACATTACAGAAACCATAGTAAGTACCTGTTGTACCACCTGAACCTACATTGATTTTAACTGTTGAAATGTCACCAGTTGGAGCCTGTTCACCTTTGTTGTCGCCACAAGCTGTAAAGAAAACAGATGTGAAAACAAGTACTAAAGCGAGAACTACTACTAATCTTTTTTTCATAAAATATCCTCCTATTTTACATTTCATATGGATAAAAATACACCCATTGAAACTTATTTGGATTCATTATACAATGATTTTAAAAAATATGCAAGTATTATGAGTGAATTTGTTGTTCATCAGTTTTTGCTCTTAAGACTGCTGCCGAGCACGTCAGATGTTTCTGATATTGTGATAAAAGCAGAAGGGTCGATTGCTGAAACAATCATTTTAAGTTTTGCAATTTGAAAACGATTCACAACAAAGTAAATTACTGAACGTGATTTGCCGGAATAATATCCCGTAGCGTGAATCTGTGTAACCCCATAACCAAAATTAGTGCTTAAAGCATCGCATACTTCTTCTTCCATTTCAGTAATAATCATAACTGATTTTGCTTTATCAAGACCTTCAACAATAAAGTCAATTGATTTAATACCAACAGCATAGGTGATAATTGAATAAAGCGGAAGTTCCCAACTTCTGAAAACGATACCTATTATAATATAGAGAATTACGTTGTATATCATTACAAAAGTTCCAACAGTCATATTGAGTTTTTTTGAGAAGATGACTGCCATAACTTCAATACCGTCAATGGCACCACCGTAACGGATGGTAAGTCCACTGCCTACACCAGATATAAGACCACCGAAAATTGCACAAAGAATTAAATCTGTTCCTGCAAAAGGTGATGAAGTGGCAACATCAACGGGTAGGATATCTGTAATCACAAAAGATGAAAGTGAATAAATCAATACCGTCCACACAGAGTATAGTGTGAACTGCAATCCTTGCTTTTTCAATCCGAAGAGAAATAAAGGAATGTTCAGCAAAACAAGAAACAGAGAGAGATTAAGATAATCCGGAGTGACCTGCCACAAAAGCATTGATGTGCCTGAAATACCACTGTCATAAAGGTTCACAGGTGCTAAAAACATTGTAACACCGATAGAGTTTATAATACCTGCAATGAAAAGAATAAGAAAATTTTTGATTTTAAGACCCTTCAGTTCCTTAACAACCTGATTTTTGAGTTTCTTAATGTTAAGTTTATTCATCATTACCTCCAAATCTTTATTATATAATAAGTATAACATAATAAGAAACCATATGCAAATTTGGAATATGAAAATAAATAACCTTATTGATTTTATTGCTTTAATGTGATAAAATCATTTTCGGTGATTATTTTGGAAAAGAAAAACACATATAAAGCTGCGTATAAGGCAGCATTTCCACATACCTTACCAGTAATGACAGGCTATCTTTTTATAGGTATAGCCTTTGGTGTTATGTTTGCAGATAAGGGCTATAACTTTTTATGGGCAGGACTTATGAGCTTGCTGGTTTATGCAGGGTCAGGTCAATATCTTGCAGTTAACTTTTTTGAACCATCAGTAAGTCTTTTGCAGGTTGTATTCTTAACATTTATGGTCAATGTTCGTCATATATTTTATGGACTTTCCTTACTTGATAAGTTCAAGGTATCAGGTAAAAAGAAACCATATATGATTTTTTCGTTGACAGATGAAACATATTCTCTCTATTTCCTTACTAAAACTCCACCTGATATTGATGAGGGGAAATTTTTGTTTGCACTTGCAACACTTGACCAGTCATATTGGATTATCGGTTCAATAATCGGTGCCGTTGCAGGCAGTCTTATTCCATTTGATTCAACGGGAATTGATTTTGCAATGACAGCATTGTT